>CAMWUZ010000048.1 GCA_947177595.1 uncultured Porphyromonadaceae bacterium
AAATTAAACAATCTGAATCAAAATAATATGGATCAGAAGCCAATCATATATCAGCTTATTCCGAGATTATTCACAAACTATAACGCTGACTGTGTACCCGGTGGCTCTATTTCACAAAATGGGTCAGGTAAACTTAACGGTATTAATAAGGAAGTCCTGAATTCGATTAAGGAACTTGGAGTTACGCACGTATGGTACACCGGAGTGCTTGAACATGCCCATTGCAGTGATTATATCGGATATGGTATTCCGAAAGATAATCCTCATGTGGTTAAAGGACTTGCAGGGTCACCTTACGCGATAAAGGACTATTACGATATTGATCCGGATATAGCGGAAAATGTTTCTGACAGGATAAAGGAATTTGAAAATCTTGTGGCTCGCACTCATGAAGCGGGCATGAAAGTGATTATTGATTTCGTGCCTAACCATGTGGCGCGCCAGTATCATTCTGATGCCGCCCCTGCAGAAGTTGAGGATTTCGGGACTAAGGATGATAATGGTTTAGGATTCAGTCCGAATAATAATTTCTATTATATTACCCGCCAGCTTTTTTCGCCGTCTGTTGATATGGGCTCGGGAAAAGATGCTTACGTTGAATTTCCCGCTAAAGCCACAGGTAATGATTGCTTCACGGCTTTTCCCGGTCAGTGTGATTGGTATGATACGGTGAAGCTCAATTATGGAGTGGATTACGCTAATTGGAGTCATCATTTTAGTCCGATACCTGATACATGGTATAAGATGTTGGATATTCTTCTGTATTGGGTATCCAAAGGTGTGGATGGTTTCAGATGTGATATGGCGCACATGGTGCCGATTGAGTTTTGGAATTGGGCTATTGGAGCAGTTAAACAGCATAATCCCCACGTTATTTTTATTGCCGAACTGTATGATACCGGTATTTACCGGAATTTCATACACACCGGCGGGTTCGACTACCTGTATGACAAGGTGAATCTGTATGATACTCTCAGAGGTATTCAGACAGCCAATTATTCTGCGGCTCAGTTGACAGGGTGCTGGCAAACGGTTGAGGGTATAGGTGACAATATGCTCAATTTCCTCGAGAATCACGATGAGCAGAGATTTGGTTCCCGGTTCTATGCCGGAGATGCTGAAAAAGTGATACCGTCTCTTGTTGTAAGCTCTATGATTGGTTCAGGAGCTATGATGATATATATGGGACAGGAACTCGGAGAATCCGCAACAGATGCGGAAGGATACAGCGGACACGACGGTAGAACTACAATTTATGACTACTGGAGTATTGAAAGTCTTAGAAACTGGCTTAATAACGGCTCTCCGTCTGAAGAGAATCTGACAGACCGGCAGAAATGGTTGCGCAGTAAGTATGCGAGGATTCTCAGTCTATGCAATTCGGAGAAAGCTATTGCCAAGGGACGTTTCTTTGACCTGATGTATGTCAACTATGAGAATCCGACTCTTAATCCTCACAGGCAGTATGTGTTTATGAGAAATCTTGCGGATGAAACGATTATCATTGCGGTAAACTTCAGCGATGATGCCTGTGACCTTAAAATCAACCTTCCTCAGCACGCTTTTGAGGTACTGCAGATACCTCAGGGTAAAGCTAAAATGACCGAGCTTCTCACAAACCGTAAGGCGGTAAGGCATATAGCTGATTCTCATCCGTTTGAGATCTCTGTAGAGCCATGGGGAGCGGCGATTTGGAAAGTGAAGCACAAAAATATTTCTCCGGTCAAAGAAAAAAATGGGGACGTGTAATATCTACACCGGATTTTTTTAGATAAATTTGCAGAAAAATAACACATAAAAGTAGTTTTTATGAACTCAGTGAATCATCCCATCAAGATTTTTGCGGGCACGAAGTCACGCTATATGGGAGAAGAAATTTGCAAGAACCTCGGTATGGAACTCGGTCAGATGAATATTCAGCATTTTGCCGATGGAGAATTTGAGGTTTCTTTTGAAGAACCTATTCGTGGTTGTGAAGTTTACCTCGTGCAGTCAACTTTTCCTAATTCCGACAATCTTATGGAGCTTCTCCTGATGATTGATGCGGCGAAGAGAGCGTCGGCTCATAGTGTTATTGCCGTTATTCCATATTTCGGTTGGGCGCGTCAGGATAGAAAGGATAAGCCAAGAGTAAGTATTGCGGCAAAACTTGTTGCCGATCTTCTCAGTGCTGCCGGAGTAAACCGCGTCATCACTATGGATCTCCATGCCGACCAGATTCAAGGTTTCTTCAATGTGCCTGTTGACCACCTCTATGCATCTTCGGTATTCATTCCCTATATAGAGAGTCTCAAATTGGAGAACATGGTTATCGCAACTCCTGATGTTGGTGGAGCAAAGAGAGCGAACTCTTATGCAAAATATCTTGATGTGCCTCTCGTGCTTTGCCATAAGCAGCGCGCAAAAGCAAATGTTGTCGAGTCAATGACTGTTATCGGTGACGTTAAAGATAAGAACGTGATTCTTATTGACGATATGGTTGATACCGCCGGCACTATTACTAAGGCTGCCGACCTCATGATGGCAAACGGAGCAAAATCAGTGAGAGCTCTCGCATCTCACGCAATCATGAGTGATCCCGCAAGTGAGCGCGTTGATAACTGCGCTATGACAGAGATGATTTTCACCAACTCCATTCCTTTTAATAAAGAGTGTAAGAAAGCGACTATACTCAGTGTCGCAAAGCTGATAGCTGATACTATCCGTCGCATTCACAATCACGAATCAATATCAAGTCAATACATCTTCAAGTAAGATACAATAAAAAATACAGATGCAAAAAGGTGGTGCCATTTTCGGCACCACCTTTTTGCATCTTCTCTAATAAGGACGCTGATATGTCATCTATTGCTATCCTCGCTAACGCTGGTGTTCGGTTGGGGAGGTAAGGTCTTTAAAGTCCTTAATGATGCTCCCGCTTGAATTTTACTTACAGGGAGGGGGAAAAATGGGGTGGTTATTTTTTACGTGCGGTTTTCCGCTTTTTTCTTGCAGCAGGTTGTTTTCGTGAGGTAAATTTGAGTCCCGAGTAGGCGCTCTGCATGATTTCGTTAGTGAGGTCAAAGGAAGGTGCTACTTCACGGTTCTCATCTTTGAGGGAGTGGCTGAATAGCCATTCGTAGATCTCAGGAAGGTAAAATATGCGTGCGGGTCGCGAATGATTCATGCCTTCCACTCGGTCATAAATAAGTCTGGGTGTATCATTGTCTGCTGCTTTCATAGCGTTGACAACTTTGTCGCTTTGCGTCACACTCACCGCTCTGTCTGCTGTGCCGTGGATAATCCATAGCGGTACATCATTTAATGCCGAGAGGTCGGGATGTGTGGCACCGCCACACATGGCAATTGCAGCAGCTATGAAATCCGGATATGCGGCGGCAAGGTCTATCGTGCCGAAGCCTCCCAAACTCATTCCGAGGACATAAACCCTATCATAGTCAATATTATGCCGGTCGCTCACCCAATCGAATATCCGCATTATCTTATCCGGATTCCATGTTCCTCCTGGATTCTGCGGGGCGATAACATAGGCATCAATATTTCTGCCTTTCTCTATGGCATCAATCGTACCGTAGCTTTTTACCTTCTCAAGATTGTTGCCGCAGATGCTCGCACCATGCAGAAATATTACGACCGGTTTTGGTTCCGCTTCTTCTTTTAGCGTGTTTTCAGGTGTATATAACCAGAAGTTGTATGATCCGGGCACAGAGTCGATGTAGGCGGTTATTTTTTGAGCATAACAAACCGGTGATACCGGAAGTATCAGCAGACAGAGGAGTATTTTAAACAAGTATTTCAATGGATTGACACTTTATAGATATATTTTCCTCGGGAACCGATTACAGCCGAATTACCTACTACGACAGGTGACGATTCAAAATTGCTACCCACTTTACGGGTTGTTATTATCTTTCCGGATATTCCGTTGATGAGGTAGAGATTCCCAGCCGTATCTCCCGTTAGAATAAACATCTCATTATTTTCGTTTATGTATCCAACGGGAGAAGACCAAGCATAGTAACGGAGTGGTAAAGAATATTCAATTTTTCCGTTAGAACGATTGAAAGCAATCAGTTCTCCATTCTGACCTTTGGTATTTCTCACACAGTTGGAAAAAATTAGATGAGAGCAATTGCCTTGTCCTGGTAGGGCAGACGCATAGAATCCTCCGTCAAAATGTTTCTCATAGATATTCACACGGTTCCCTTCAAGCGCGGTTTGCCAAATCCGTTCTCCGGTCAATGCATCAAGTTTAACGAAACGTGCTTCACCACTTTGTTGCAAATCAATCTCGCATCCTACATAAATATATGGTTTACCATCCTCGATTTCGAGCACCGGGGTGGCATCAATATCATCTCCGAGTTTATATAGCCAAATCGGTTTGAGGTTATTTAGATTGAGGGCTATAATATTTCCATGGCTATCGCAAGTGAATCCATAGTTTAGATAGACGCACATGGAGGATTCTATTCCGGGAGCAATCCCATTTATGCGATAACGCAGTCTGGAATGTAAGGTGAGTTCTCCAGGGGCAACATTAAATTTATAAATCGTATTGTTTTCTCCTGGTCGAAAAAGAAATTGTCCTACACGAAGTGGAGATGAATCATAAGCGCTCCATCTACGCCATGATGTGTTATCTCTATCAAAAGTATGTGTTACCTGATGTTGATAAAGGTTGATTGTTACAGCTCCGAATGGCTCGTGAGCCGGAACGCCATGACCAACATAGAGATTACCATTCATGGTTGGATCAAGAGAAGGGGTACCTTTTATCGGGTTGCCGACATTTATCGGAGTGCGTGATTCTTTACCTGATTCAAAGTTCAAGAAGTAGATTTCTCCGGAAAGTCCCCCCACAATTATTTCCTTTTTCCCAAATTCAGGTGTTAGGCTGCCGGATTGCCGGAATTTCTTAATACAACTGTCATCCCACTCGATATATAAGGGCTGTCCGGTCCAGCCGGTGCCTCCACCCCAAGTGCCGTAAGCCGTACGGGTAGTATCAATTCCGGTTTCATATACCCAGTCAATAATTATTGTGTCTGGTGTTCCGGCAACTTTTCCTCCGAAATCTGCATTACGAAAAGTTCCCTTTCTGAATGTCAATGATCCAGGCAAGGTTGCATACATATCTCCGATATAATCAAGTGTGCCTTCCGCGGAATCGGCAAAAATGTCTATCTGATACTTAATTTCAGCAGCTGACCTGTAGGATGTGTCAGGCAGCATAACCCGTATCTCGGAAACTTGAGGAGAGATTGATGCATTCTCTTCCCGGGGAAGAGGATTTTCGCCAACTTTCTTATTGCCGCATCCTACTAATATGGTAGTAAGCGCAATCAGATATACAACCGATTTGATTGATAAAATCATTATTAATGAGTTTTTGCGACGCAAAGATATCTCATTTTCAGTATATTTACAATAAATCAGAGGTGTATGATATTATTACGAGGTATATTAAACGTTTTCTTCTACTTTTTCAAGTTTAAATTGTATTCCCAAGTCGGAAATTGACTCTAATGTTTTTCTGTCAAGCGGCATAGAATATGGAGAGTCAAATCGTAGGAAACGGTTGGCGTTATTCTCAAAAATTTTGATTGTCAAAGAGCCTTTTGAAACATTTTCAGCTATGTCATTCCTTACTAATTCAGAGAGGACATCCATTGTGGTGTTATTGATTTGTGGGAAATCAAGGGTCATAACAATACCTTTGACGAGCTTTCCGCGCAGATCATTAAGCAATCCGACTTTCGAGATTTTGAACAGTAGTCTATTGTCACGGTTCTTTGAATACTTGCCCTTTATGTATAGTGCGGTGTTTGCAATGCAGTATTTTGAAAATTCATAATACGTATTGCCAAAAAGTGTTATTTCGGCAGTGCCTGACATATCTTCAAGTTTCAGGATACCCATCATATCGCCCTTTGCTGTCTGTTTAGAAGTGAAATCCACAACGAATCCGCCATAAGTGTAATCCGTGTTTTCTGCCACATCCTCAGATTTGTAATCCTTCAGGGGAGTCATGGCATATGTAAGTTCTACATAATACGGGTCAAGCGGGTGGGCTGAGTGGTATATACCTACCAGTTCGCGCTCTTTTTGTAGCTTGAACGCATTAATCCAGGGTATTGCCGGGTTTATTGGAGGTCTGCCCGCCGAGGTAATTTCAACATCTTCTTCACCGAAAAGCGACATTCCACGGTTTTGTTTGTCTGCTTGCAGCAATTGACCGTATTTAACGAGTGATTCAGCGAATGTTTCTCCTTTCGAGTTCTTTTCAAAAAAGTCCTCACGGCGTAATTCATTCTGGAAGCAGTCAAATGCGCCGGCATAAGCAAGGGATTCAATTACTCTTCTGTTTACCGCGCCGAGATTCACTCTCTCTACAAAGTCGTAAATGGATTCAAATGGTCCGCCGGCATCTCTTGCAGTCAGAATAGCGTTTACAACATTCTCTCCAATGCCCTTGATTGCAGCAAGTCCGAATCGGATGTCTCCATGAGAGTTCACACCGAATTCAAGGAAACTTTCATTCACACACGGACCCTTGATGTCGATGTGCATACGTTTGCATTCCTCCATGAAAACGGTGAGTTTACTAATATCGGATCTGTTCCGGGTCAAAACAGCCGCCATGTATTCGGCGGGATAATTCGCCTTAAGGTAAGCAGTCTGGAATGCAACCCAGCTATAACAGGTAGCATGGCTTTTGTTAAAGGCGTATGATGCAAATTTTTTCCAGTCATTCCATATTTTTGAAAGTACTTCCGGATTATGACCGTTAGCCTGTCCTCCCTCCATGAATAGTTTCTCAAGCTCATTCATCTTGTCAATGAGCTTCTTACCCATTGCTTTTCGCAGGGTGTCACTCTGACCGCGGGTGAAGTTTGCCAGCAATCTTGACAGGAGCATGACCTGCTCCTGATATACGGTAACTCCGTAAGTGTCCTTGAGATATTTCTCCATTTCCGGAATATCATAGACAATAGGCTCCCGTCCATGCTTTCGTGCAATAAAGTCTGGGATATAGTCCATGGGCCCCGGGCGATATAGCGCATTCATCGCAATAAGATCTTCGAATGTGCTGGGCTGTAATTCGCGGAGATATTTCTGCATACCGGCACTTTCAAACTGGAATGTGCCGACTGTGTTTCCATCGCAATAAAGTTGGTAAGTAGCCTTGTCATCGATAGGGATTGAGTCCATATCAATGTCAATATTCCTCGTGCGTTTTATGTTTGAGATCGCCTCCTTTATAATACTGAGGGTTTTAAGCCCCAGAAAGTCCATTTTAATGAGACCGGTTTCTTCAATAACCTTACCTTCGTATTGTGTAACAATGAATTTCTCTTTTGAATCTGAAGCCTTATCCACTGCAGTACTCACCGGTACCCAGTCGGTGATATCGTCACGGCAGATGATAACGCCACAGGCATGGACGCCTGTGTTACGCACATTTCCTTCCAGTTCCTTAGCGTATCTGAGAGTTTCTACAACGAGAGGATTGGGGCTATGCAGCTCATTTTTGAAGTCAGGTACATATTCATAACAGTTTGCAAGAGTTGGGTCGAGTGCTTTGCCATTGACTTCCGGCATTCGGCGGGGAATCAATTTCGTTAGTCGGTCACTCTCGCTAAGAGGCAGTTGCTCAATTCGTGCGACATCTTTGATAGCACTTTTTGCCGCCATAGTGCCGTATGTGATGATGTGGGCAACTTTCTCCTCACCATATTTTTCTGTAACATAACGCAGTACATCAGCTCGACCGTCATCGTCAAAATCAATGTCAATATCCGGGAGTGATATACGGTCAGGGTTGAGGAACCTCTCAAAAAGCAGGTCATATTTAACGGGGTCTATCTGAGTGATTCCAAGGCAATAGGCAACGGCACTTCCGGCGGCGGAACCACGACCGGGACCCACACTAACTCCAAGTTCGTGCCTTGCAACATTGATAAAGTCCTGCACTATAAGGAAGTATCCGGGGAATCCCATCGTCTTCATTATGTGTAATTCAAACTTGATTCTTTCTTCAAGCTCGTTAGTGAGTGGAGTGCCATATCTGCGTGCGGCTCCTTCATAGGCTAGTTTGGCGAGATAATCCGCTTCTAATTTGATACGATATAGTTTGTCATATCCTCCAAGTTTTTCAATCTTTTCCTCAGCCTTTTCCTGGGAAAGTACCACATTGCCGTTTTCATCGCGTGTGAATTCATCAAACAGTTGTTGCTCGGTAATTCTTTCGCGATATTGTTCTTCTGTACCAAATTCTTCGGGGATATTGAAGAATGGCATGATAGGACCATGATCAATGGAGTAGTTTTCTATTTTGCCAAGAATCTCCAAGGTGTTTTCAAGTGATTCTGGAATGTCACCGAAGATTACATTCATCTCTCCCTGTGTCTTCATCCATTCCTGCTTGGTATATCGCATTCGTGATGGATCGGTGAGATTACTGTTGGTACTTACGCAGATAAGGCGGTCGTGTGCTTCTGCATCCGATTCATTTACAAAGTGCACGTCATTAGTAGCAATGAGCTTGATATCCAATGACCGTGCGATATCAATCAATTCAATATTTACCGCTTGCTGAATTTCATAAACATCAGTGTTGCCACCCGGTGCACTGGTTTTATGTCGCTGCAATTCAATGTAGTAATCTTCACCAAAAGTATCTTTCCACCATTTAACACTATCGATGGCTTCTTTCTTTTTACCTTCACGTAAAAGTCTCGGAATCTCGCCACCTAAGCAAGCTGATGCAATAATCAGCCCCTCGCTATGGGCTGCAATTTCTTTTTTGTCGGTTCGTGGATGAGTGTAAAAACCTTCAGTCCAAGCCTTGCTCACTAATTTGATGAGGTTTTTATAACCGGTATGGTTTTTGGCCAGAACAATCAGATGTCGCCCGGTGTCACGTTTGTCGCTTCTATCATAGAGAGAATCGTTTGCCACATACATTTCGCAACCGATTATCAGCTTGAAATCTTTTGATTTTATGCGGTTTATCCTATTCCTGAATTTTTCAATAGTGGGTTCATCACCTTTAGCCTCCGCTTTTTCTAGACCTTTTTTATATCCTTTCATGCATCCCCCGTTCACATAATTATATGCCTCCTTGATGCCAAACATATTGCCATGATCAGTTATGGCTATTCCCGCCATACCGTCATCAAGTGCCTTATCTATAAGTGCGGCAACAGATGCTTGTCCGTCAAGAAGTGAATATTGGGTGTGAACGTGTAGATGAATAAAAGGTGTCATATTCTATATGTAATTTAATTAAGGTGTATGTGTAATACCCGCTGTGACTACAAAATTAAATAGAATTAGTGCTACTTCAAAAGTATGGATGTTAAATATCCCAACAGTGTAGAAAAGTTGATTTTGTCCTCAAAGGTGGCGAAATATAGGCATTATGCTTAATAAATGTTAAATATGGGACATTCTGAATATGGGTATTCAAGTGATTGATAAAGTGATAAGTGTAGTGAGGAAGAAAAATGACATAAAAAGTTAGTGAACAAATTTGGAGATTAAGAGAAATGATTGTAACTTTGCACTCGCTTTTGAGAAATAAAGCGTGAGAGCACATTGAAAGATTTACAATAGACAAGAAGTAGTACAAGAGTCAAGAGAAGATCCG
>CAMWUZ010000049.1 GCA_947177595.1 uncultured Porphyromonadaceae bacterium
AATTATTACTTATAAAAAAGACTGCCGGCTCAAGATTCCAAGCTCTAGCCGACAGTCTGAATCACAGTTCACTTAAAAAACGTATAACTATGATGATGAAAAATCGTTCAAAAAACAGCGCACGCTTGCGCTCACTCGCATTGCTTCCCGCAATCGCCGTAGCATTGGTATTGACCAACAGTTCTTGTGTCAAGGACGCCCAGAAAGAGGTATCGCAGGCAGAGTCCGAAGAAATTCAGAATAGTAAGGCTCTCGCAAATTCTGCATCGGAAACAGCAGACACCAATATCCATAATGGTACACTGGTGATTCATAACGATACCGACTCCAGCGTTCATGATGCCACATTGATGATTCCCAACAATGCCGGTGAAGATGTAACTGAATTTATTCATGCAGTAACACTTCAGACAAACTATCCTCAGGAAGCTATCGATAAAAACATTCAAGGCAGAGTATCAGTGGAAATAACTGTTGATACCAAAGGTAAAATCACAAATACGAAAATCAAGCAAGGTGTCCATGAGCTGCTTGACAAAGAGGCAATCAAGGCAATCAATAAAGTTATCGCATCCGGCACCAAATTTAATCTTGCTCCAAATAACGATGGTCAACTTGTAGCCTCAGTCTTTGTGGTTCCAATAGACTTCAAACTCAAATAAAACAATTTTTGCAAGACAAGAAAGAGGCTGCTGTATAATGAATTATATGGCAGCCTCTTTATATCATATTGCAAAGAATTATTGCTGCATAGCAGCTTCAACGTCGGCCACGAGCGCCGCGTCCTGCTTGTCGCGGCTCACAATCATGCCTTCCGGATCAAAGAGGATGATACATGGAATTGCGGGAATACCGTAGATGTCAGTGGCAACATTCTGGGTATTCAGAATCTGCTCCCAGGGAAGCTGATGTTTTTCAATTGCGCGGAGTGTATTTTCAGGCTCATCCCACACGGCAACACCGAGAAAATCCATTTTGTCGGAATACTTGTTGTAAAGGTCTTTGATTACAGCTGTCTCGCGTATGCAGGGTCCACACCAGCTTGCCCAAAAATCGACAAGAGTATATTTGCCTTTGCCTACATAATCGCTGAGTTTCTTTGTCTCGCCGTTGTAAGTGATGGTGAAATCTTTGAACTTCTTGCCTACGGATGTCTCCTCTTTATTCACGAGACCCTGACGGAGAGTCTGAACCTTTTTGCTTGACGCAAACTGGGGATACTCTTTCAGCTTGGCATCAAATGTAAGAAGATCCCAGTTGTAACATTCCTGAAGAAACAGGTAGAAACCGAGAGGATTTGTAGCATTCTGCTCAAGGGTTTCTTTGCCCAGATTATTATAGCGTGTTAATATATCCTGTTTCTGAGCCTCGGTAGCGCTGTCGCCAAGAGCGCGATATTCTTTTTCAAGTTCGCTCTGCTTGTTGAAAAATCCAACCAACGTATCATTGGTCGGAGTGCCGGTTGCAAGACGGGTCTTTGCATCAGCACAGATATTACCGGGTTCAAGAATGAGCATTGCGGCGCGGTTACCGTCCAGAAGAATACGCGCGAAAACCGGAGACTTAACCTCACCGGTGAATACCGCTTTGCCATCGGCAACTATCGCAGAGTCAAGTTTCTCGCCTGTATCAAAACTTACGATATATGCGCTGAGACCGTCTTCATCTGCTGTCAGCGGCAGGGTAACAGTATAATTATCAGCCGTATTGGCTGTAGCGCAGCTCACAGCAAGAATACCTGCGCAAACAAAAGATAGAATTGAACGTTTCATATATAAAACTGTAATTTATTACTGACTGCAAAAATAAACACTTTATCCCCTCCTCTCCCACAAATAGAGTTTAAAATTTGCCACTACGGTAAATTTTTAATTATTTTTGCAAATATATTAACCAACTACTTTTAAGATATGCATCACCAGGATAGCCTGAACGCTTACATCCTTCAGTCACTCAGAAACAACTGGGAGCTGCTGGCGCTCACCGACTACAACGGTGCTTCATTCCAATACAAGGATATAGCACGGAAAATCACAAAACTCCATATATTATTCAAAAGTGCCGGAGTGCAACCTGGAGAAAAGGTAGCTATCTGCGGCAGAAACAGTGCCCAGTGGGCAATGGCTTTTCTCGGAATCATCACCTACGGTGCAATAGCTGTGCCGGTGCTCAACGAGTTTAAGCCCGACAATATTCACCATCTTGTAAACCACAGCGAGGCAAGACTTTTCTTCGCAGACGCTCCGACTTGGGAAAATCTCGATGCAGCGGTGATGCCTAATCTCGAAGGGGTACTTCTTATCAGTGACTTCTCTCTGCTGATGAGCAGAAGCGAATCACTCACCGAAGCGAGAGCAAACCTCAACAAACTTTTTGGAGAGGATTATCCTGAACGTTTCACTATTGACGATCTGGAGGTAAGCGTGAAAAAGCCTGACGACGTCGCCCTCATAAACTACACTTCCGGAAGTACCGGTTTCTCAAAGGGAGTTATGGTGACGTACGAAAATCTTTGGAGCAATATCGAATACACAATTGACCATCTCGACTATCTTGAACCGGGTGACGGAATTGTGTGCATGCTGCCTATGGCTCATATGTATGGACTTGTGGTTGAAGTGCTCCATCCGATCATCAAGGGATGCCATATAACTTTCCTAACCCGCACTCCGTCTCCGAGAATAATCATGGAGGCATTTGAGAAAGTGCATCCCAAACTCATTGTTGCCGTACCTCTTATTCTGGAAAAGATTATACGCACAAAAGTTTTCCCGCTGCTTGAGAAGCCCTATATGAAATTCCTTCTCCATGTGCCGTTTGTCGATGACCGCTTGCTCGGCAAAATCAAGGAGAAACTCACCGTGGTGTTCGGTGGAGAACTCAGGGAGATAATCATTGGCGGTGCTGCGCTGAACAAGGAGGTGGAGAGCTTCCTGCGTCGCATTGGTTTCCCGTTTACTGTAGGTTACGGCATGACAGAGTGCGCTCCCCTTATCTCATACGCGCCACATGATCAGGCAAGAGAAGGATCGTGCGGCAAAGTGGTTGACCGCATGGAGGCAAGAGTGGAATCACCCTCTCCCGCTGAAATTCCCGGTGTGATCTGGGTGCGCGGTGCCAATGTAATGAAAGGATATTACAAAAATGATGAGGCAACTGCGGAGGTGTTTGACAAGGACGGCTGGATGTGTACCGGCGACATCGGCTGCTTGGATGAAGACAACTATATCTATCTGCGCGGACGAGACAAGAATATGATTCTCGGACCGAGCGGTCAGAATATATATCCTGAGGAAATTGAACAGAAACTGAATAATATGCCCTACGTGGGCGAATCTGTTGTAATAGAAGAAGGTGGAAAACTCATCGCGCTCGTTTACCCGGACATGGACAACGTTATTCACCAGAAAATACCTTCGAGCGAAATAGAGAAAATTATGGCTGACAATCTGGTGCAGCTCAATAAAGAATTACCCGGATACTCGCAGGTTGGACGTGTAGAAATCATGAGCGAAGAGTTTGAAAAGACTCCGAAACGCTCAATCAAACGCTACCTATACCAGCGATGATTCCATAACCACATAACCTCATAATCCAAAATAAGAAAAGCCGATGACTCGGCTTTTTTTATTTTAGATATTTACAGACGGAATCGGCGGACAATCCCCTGCGGTGAACATAATCTTGTTTTTGTTCGCTATCGGTTTTACCAATAATAAAATATCTGGCGCCGGAATATCCTATCATAAGCCCTGTTGTAGAGGCTGCCGGTGCCATAGCGCCGTTTTCAGTCACAATGATACCGAGATCATTGTAATGCAACAGTTTGTCTGTCTCAAAAATCAGCGACTGATCGGGTAAAGAAGGATAGCCGATAGCCGGACGGATTCCCCGATAACGCGCTTCAAGCAGATTGCGTTCCTCTTCAGCATTCTTATCCGAATAACCCCAGTAATGTGTACGCACCTCCTTATGGAGCCATTCAGTTGCTGCTTCCACAAGCCTGTCGGCAACACTTTGAGCAAGCAATTTATCATAATCATCAGCTGCATCGGCAATAAAACTCTCAACATCGCCTGCGGTAGTTACGGCAAATAGAGCCACATGGTCACACGGCTTGCCGTTATTGTCTGCCGGAGCTATAAAATCCGACAATGCAATACACTCCTCACCTTGAGAGGAATTTTGCTGTCTGAGGGTGGGAATAACTATCCGCTCTTCTCCCTCAATAATCATATCATCACCGACAGCCATAGCCGGAGCGATAACCACTCTGCCGTGGAGAATAGCATCGGCTTTGCTCAAGCGGTCAAGAATCCTGTTAGCTTCCTTGAAGATCTGCATCGCCTCAGACGCTTTCATCCGCTTTGACTCCTCGATTGAGGCAAGCCATTGCGCCTTGCAATGGTCACAACCGGACACCTTTGCAATCGAAGCAAGAGACGCATCTAATTTCCAAGCGGCAAAGAAAGCTCTCCAGTTTATCAGCGATATCACATCCGCAACCCTTATATCTATGGAGTGTTCTCCGGGTAACGCCGGTGCCGGTGCTTTCCCGTCAGGGTTAAACCGATGAGCTCTGCCTCTCGCCTCCCGCAGAGAGATAAGCTGTACTTTTTCATTATATCTTTCACGCAAAGTCTCCTGCCTTTCTTTCAGCTCACGTTCGGCATCTTCACGTTCCGACAAAAATTTCTGGGTAACTCCCGGAAGCGCCGCAGCATCACGCGTATATATCACCGGAGCATAATATTCAGGAGCGATCTTCACAGCCGTGTGAATCTCAGAAGCTGCCGCACCACCAACAAGCAGAGGGATATTCATCCCCTTCTCCTCAAGCATTGCAGCTACATTCTGCATCTCAGACAGAGATGGAGTAATCAATCCGCTCAACCCTATGAAATCTACGTTTTCCGCAACAGCTGTATCTATTATTTTCTCGGGAGGCACCATAACTCCGAGATCAATCACCTCATAGCCGTTACAGCTCATTATCACACCCACAATATTTTTGCCTATGTCGTGTACATCACCTTTTACCGTGGCAAGTACAATTTTTCCCACTGCCGATGAATTGCCGCTGCGCTTCTCAGTTTCAATGAGCGGTGTAAGATGAGCAACCGCCTGCTTCATTACTTTAGCGCTTCTCACCACCTGAGGTAAAAACATTTTGCCTTCACCAAACAGTTCACCAATACGATTCATGCCACGCATCAGAGGACCGTCAACCACACCGAATGCCGACCCGAGTTCCGCCACACATTCATCTAACAGAGGCTCAATACCTTCACTCCTTCCGGAAACCATCATACGCTCAATTTTATCCGATGGTGTAGCCGGGATTGTATCAGCTTTCAAAGCATCTTTTTTTGGAGTATTTCCCGACTCTTTATCCCGTTCCTCCTTTACTCTACGTGCTTCCTCGATAAGACGGTCAGTAGCCTCTGCATCCCGGTTAAGCAGCACATCATCAATTGCTTTGGCAAGCGATGATTCTATACAATCCGCCTCCATAAGAGTTGACGGATTGATAATCGCCATATCCATTCCTTGAGCAATCGCATGGTTCAGGAACAGGGAATGCATCGCCTCACGCACATAATTATTGCCCCGGAATGAGAAAGACAGGTTACTGAGTCCGCCACTCACGTGCGCTCCCGGCAGATTCTTTTTTATCCAACCTGCGGCACGAATAAAATCAGCTGCATAATTTGCGTGCTCCTCTATTCCGGTAGCCACGGCGAGTATATTCGGGTCAAAAACAATATCCTCGGCAGGGAATCCTGCATCGGTAAGCAATTTATATGCCCGCTCACACACCTCTATCTTCCTCGCGAAAGTATCAGCCTGACCATCCTCATCAAAAGCCATCACTACTACAGCCGCTCCCATTCGTCTCAACTCGTCAGCCTTTGCAAGCATCGCTTCTTCTCCCTCTTTCAGGCTTATGGAATTGACAATCGGCTTACCTTGTACCTTTTTCAGTGCTTTCACCGCTACATCCCAGTCACTCGTGTCGATCATCAGTGGCGCTTTCGCTATCTCCGGTTCGGCGGATATTACTGATATGAAGTCACACATACACTTGCCGGCATCAAGCATAGGGTCATCCATATTTATATCAATAATGTCGGCACCGGCTCTCACCTGAGCGGCAGCTATAGCGGCAGCGTCATCAAATGAGCCCTCATTTATCAACCTAAGGAACTTACGACTGCCGGCAACATTACACCGCTCCCCAATCTTGACAAATCTACCAGGGCTAAACGCTTCAAGTCCGGCAAGAGTCAACCGCCCGTTTTTCTCCGGAATCTGACGAACCTTCGCAAACTTCACAACTTCCGCAATCGCCCCGATATGCGCCGGGGTAGTGCCGCAACATCCGCCCACAATATTGAGCTTACCCCCTTCAATAAACGGGCGCAACTTTTCAGCCATTGCTTCGGGAGTCTCTTTGTAATTACCCAATGCATCAGGAAGTCCGGCATTAGGGTGGATACTCAGGGCAAAAGGCACATCCTGCAAATTCTCAATATACTGTGTCAGTTCGTCGGCTCCGAAACCGCAGTTAAGCCCCACAGAGACAGGATTCGCATGTGCGACTGTAGCTATAAAGGCACTGAGAGTCTGACCGCTTAGAATCCTACCCCCTTGATTAAGGGTAGCCGAAATCATCACCGGCACTTCGCGACACAAATCATCCATCGCGCGCATAAGCGCATGAATAGCTGCCTTTGCATTCAATCCGTCAAACACTGTTTCAAGCAGCAGCACATCCACCCCGGCATCGATCAAAGAGTAAGCCTGCTCATACACTGCCGCCTCCACATCATTCCATGTAACCGGGTTTTCCGTTTCAATTTCAGAGGCAAGTGACAGAGAATGACTTCCGGGACCGATACTTCCGGCAACCCATGCCTCAGCGCCACATTCAGCTATCGCCTCACGTGCTATGCGCACACCTGCACGGTTAATGGGACCGACAAGCGATTCCGCGCCGTATTCCCTGAGGCTCAATGCATTCGCATTAAAAGTATTTGTTTCTATTATTGCTGCCCCCGCATTGATATAGCTCTTGTGAATTTCCTTGATTTTATCGGGTACCGTGACATTCAGCAAATCATTACACCCTTTGAGCGATATCGACGAAAATTGAAGAGACTCCGGAACATAATCCCGCTCATCCAATCCGAGCCGCTGAATCATAGTCCCCATTGCTCCATCAAGCACAATTACCCGTGACTCCAGAGCGGATTTAAATGCTACCGAGGCATCAGACATTATATTTTTATTGTTCATCCGGACGTAAAGCTACATATATGTAGCTACAAAGGTACAAAAAAAGCAGAATTGTACCTTTGCCACTTAGATCTCATTTATTACTTCAACGGAAGAGTAAAGATAAATTTAGCACCCCGATGATAGTTCTTGTCAAGCACAACATCTCCACCGAGCAGCTGTGCTATCTGGCGTGCTATTGACAAACCGAGACCGAGACCCTGAGAATGTGGATCAACCTTTTCAAACCGCTCAAAAATCACATCTTCCTTACCTTCCGGAATACCGGAACCGGTATCTGTAACCGTGAATGAAATGATATTGTTTTTCTTATCCAATTCATAATCCAAAGTCACATTTCCTATATCGGTAAACTTGGCTCCGTTATGCAGGAGGTTCGCCAGAACCTGCTGCACTCGTGTAGGGTCTGTTTCAATGGTAATATCCGACACTCCCTCTTTAAGAAAATTCACTTCTACCTCGGGTTTAGGAGCATATCTTATGCTTGACAAAGCGTCATTGCATATTTTATTGAGCGATACCTTATGCTTTACAATCGACAGGGTATCCTTTGACAGCGAAGACAATGATATCGCATCCGTAACCACAGTGTTGAGCAGCTCGCAGTTCATATCTACTATCTTCACATACTTTTCAAGACGTTTCTGCAGATCGGGTCCGATACTGTCAACAATAAGCTGTGTGTATCCGCTGATAGCGTTCAATGGTTCAAGCACCTCATGAGTCATGTTGTCAAGAAAATCACTCTTCATCTTTGACACTGAATCTGCCTTGTCTCTCGCATCAATAAGCTGACGTTCACTCTCCCTCAATGCATTCCGCTCATTTTCAAGAGCAAGATTTGTTTTTGACAGACCTTTCGACAATTTGCGCGCCCTGCGATAAAGCCTGAACATCACAAGCACACCTATTAGCAGCATCACTCCTATCACCCCTACACCAATCATAATAAATTTCTGGTGCCTGAGTTCAGCAAGAGCGGTGACCTCCTCCAATCTCTCATTCTCGCGTGTCAGATTATCCATCTCGTAGATTATCTGAAGCTCACGGTATCGGTTCTGACTCTTCAGTTCAATCTGATTTTTCAGGATATCCACATATTTCTTCAATGCAGTCGTATAAAGTTCTTTGTCGCCGGTTGCCTCAGCTGCAGTGCAGAGCATTTCCGACAATCTCGGTCTTAGGTATTCATTGCCCCCGAGATCACAGTCAAGCAGAGATACCAGAATATCCTTTGCCTTAACAAAATCTTTGACAGCCATATAATAAAACGCCTCGGCAAGAGGTCTTGACTGAAAATCAGCTCTCAAATCAGCATTGCACGAAACCAGATACCATATCCGCTTCATGATTTTCTCAATATCGCCCCGTGACAATGCGGGGTAATTATACAGCATTCGCCTGTAGCATATGTAACGGTTACGGTCAAAATCCTTGAAAACCCTCCCATGCCGGTTGTATTCCTTCTCCAGGTCATCCATTATCCCGAGAAGTTTCCGATCCGCCTCAACAGCCTTTTCATAGTGCATACTGCGGGTGTACATCAGAGCGGAATGAGCATAAAACATATTTTTGAAAGCATATAGCCCGAACGGTAATTTATCAATCATCTCTTCCGACTCTTCCATATATTTTTCCAACAGTTCTCCCTGAATGGCGGCATCAAGATACACGCACAGAGTGTAAAGCATCTCCAGTTGATTGAGAGCTGACATATTGTCATCCCGGTTCTTATACTTGTTCAACGTTTCACTCATATACCTCTGTCTCTGCTCAGGAGTTGCCATCAGTGAATTTGTAGTTACCCTGAGTAATCGCAAAAACATAAGGGTTTCTTTCTGCTCCGGTCCGGAAGGCAATTTTTCCGCCTCGCTTATAATGAGACTCTGCGCGCTGTCATTGCCCAGATAAATATTTCCGAGATTTCTGAGAATATCCAGCTGCACCTCTATGTCATTAGTCCGCTTTGCTATGCTGTATAAATTTCTTGCCAATTTTTTCTGTTCTCCTCTGGAGCTTGCATCAAAAATATTGTACAGCATCATAATACTGTCATTGGGATATGCCGCCTCTTTCAATTCCGCATATAAGGAATCAAGCTGATTCTGAGTTACGTCTCTTGCCTCCAACTTAAAAAGAGGCAGAACAATTACAATAATAAAAGTTATATAAAAGGTCCGCACTAAATTTAGGATTGGGTTGTATTACATTTGTTTCATGCAAATTACCTAAAAAAATCCGTTCCCTCCATATCTCCCTTGATCCCCCGCAATTAAAAAG
>CAMWUZ010000050.1 GCA_947177595.1 uncultured Porphyromonadaceae bacterium
GATATGCCATGATTTGTTGATTATTTTGGATTCCAAAGATAGCCTATGGTCTAGGAAAATCCAAAGGAATCGGTTACTTACTGCTCTAAACTGACAAAACAATTCCGCTTTTTGAAGTTGCTTCACAACCACTGTCAGGCACCTCTTTTATCACCTAATCTGTTTTTTCTTTTTGCTGAATTTCGGGGTGATACCTACAAAGAACTCGAAGTTGATGCCCGGCATGGGACGCGACAGAACAGAAAGATAGTCCTCGTTGAAGAGGTTGTTCACCGCCAGTTTCAATTGTACGTTCAACGGTTTGAAAGACAGTCCTTTTTCAAGGGATAAATTGCTCATGTAATATTTCGGGAGGTGTCCCGTGATAGTGTAGTCATTGCTCGACATGGTAAACCTCTCGGAATAGTACGCCCATTTATACAGGAAGCTCCATGATTTCCATGTAAGACGTCCTGTGAGCGAAGCGGAGTGCTTGGGGACGTATGGGAGCTGCTTGCCTACAGACTGGTCGGCAGGCGACATTTTCTCTCCCTCGTTTATGGATGGAGTCCAGGAATAAGAACCGTTCAAATCGAAAATCCACCCTTTGAAGGGTTCAAAGGCTATATTGAGCTTCCCCTCGATGCCGTAGGCGTTTACTTTCTTGACGTTGCGCGGTGAGAAGAAACCTTTTGTAGTTGGAAGCCAGATGATCCAGTCGTCGATACGGCTATCAAACCATGTGGCGCTTCCTCCCATCGACACCGGGAAGGGAGATTTCCAATTCACATTAAATGATGCACCTGCATCATAAGTCCAGCCATGCTCGCTCTTCAGATCAGGATTGCCGCCCGGAAGGAAATACAAATCGTTGAGCGTCGGGAACTTGTGATTGCGTGATACAGACGCTTTCAGCATGACGTTCCCTTTCCTTGACAGAAGACCGTCAATGAAGAATGCAGGAATAACGGGAGCCCATTTGTCACCGAACATTTCCTGACGCAGAACAAGCGAGAGCCCGAGAGGATTTACCGGCTGCCACTTGACCGAAGCAGAGCCGGAGAGTTCGATGCGTCCCTTGTCGTACCCGACTACAGCCTTGTCACCATCCTGAAGAATAATGTTCTTATCCTCGGAGCGCACGAAATGCTGATGAACTGAAATATTGGCGGTAAGGTACCATTTTCTCGTGGGATTATATTCACCCTCCGCCTGACCGTAGAAAGTGTTTACCCTGCTTCGTGAGCGCGTCATGGATGACCAGTTGTTTTCTGCGACCTCACGCTTGTAGTCATACGCCATCCATGTGTGGATATATCCCCCTTTTGCAGCAAATTTCCAGCCATCGCGGAAATGATCCCAGGAAAGGACGCTGCGGAGGGTCTGTTCACGCTGACGGTTCTCGAAGTTGCGCTCGTTGCCGTAGTCGGTGGTGAGCATGGGCAGCTCCCGGTTGGAATTGATGTACCATGCATTGAATCCGAACCGGTCTCCCCTGTTGGTGTTATAGTAAACCTCCTGTAGCGCATGGAAATCCTTGAATGCACCGCTGCGGTTGCGTTCGGTAGGATGATACTGACCGATTATGTTCTTATCATCATCGTAGATGTTCACCTTCTTGTCATGGTTGATGTACTTATAGTCGTTTGGTGAAGATGAATATACGACACGGCTTGAAACGTGCCAGTGTTCGCTACCGTAGGTAAAACGGGCGAACTCGTCGAAAGTGCTGAAAGATCCCATTCCCTGCACATACTGAAGATTGACACCTTCCGCCACATCGGGAATGGTTCCGAGGCTGACGAGACCGCCCAGACCGCCACCTGTCTCGTTGACCGATGACGTGCCGTGGAGCAGCGATGCCTGGTCGATGAAGTAGGACGGAATGGTGGAAAAGTCTGTCATGCCGAGCATGGGGTTATTAATACGCATGCCGTTCCAAGTCACCTGAGTATGGCTGGGAGAGGTACCACGGAAAGCGACGGTGGAGAGAGTGGCACGACCGTAACTCTTGACGAAGACGGAAGAATTGAACGTGAGGATGTCTGCCATAGAGAGGGCGATGTTCTCTTTGAGGGCGATGGAATCGAAAATTGTTTTCTGTACTCCTATATCCTTCATCGGGCGTTTGCCCCACACCACCACCTCGCCAAGATTCCTTGCCGTTTGAGCATTAACCTCGATGCATAATGCACAATGCACAATGCACAATGACAGAATGTACACCGTGCAGCGCATAATTGTGCATAATGAAGTATGAATTCTCATAATCTTCATGTTTTATGAAATGTTGTTTTAACTATCGCGGTCAATAATCTGATTAACCTCTTACAGTCATCAACCATACTTTGAAAACCGTCATCAGATATATAGCCTGTTTCAAACAGCAACTCTAGCCAATATTCCGACTCATTGGCTTCTTTGAGAGCTATGTTCATCTTTGCGCCAAAATCTGCTCTGCTTTGCCCCCTTAGAGCCTCTTTTACATTAGCCCCTATACTTGTTCCGCTACGAAGTAATTGCTTACACAGAACGAACTCTTTTTTTCTTCCAGACAGATGTTGATATAGCCTGATACACCTTATAGCAAATGCCTTGCTCTCAATTACGATTAGGTCATCTTTATCCTCCTTCATCATCATTTTTTATTAATGCACACTGCAAAATTAATATTCTAAATGTGTGCCCGTACAATCGTGCATCATGAATTGTGGATTGTGAATCAAATAATCATTTCCAGCAAAAGGCACCGGGAATGATGCCGACATAAAATTCATCGATCAGTTTTCCTTCGGGCGAGTATCGGTAGATCATGCCCTGCTGCTGGTAGTCGATAGCATCGGCTACATACACTTCGCCATTCACGGGATTTACGGTAAGTCCGTAATACTTTGTGTCGCGGTATTCTAGGAAAGGACGGACAGGAACACGGTTTGCCGTCACGTCCATACTCCAGATGTCGTTGTTTATCCAGTACAGCTTGTCACGTTCACCGTTGAGCTGCACCTCGCTTGGCCAGTCACCTTTTTTGAACTTGAACTGCTTTTCAATCGTGAAAGTTGCCGCGTCTATGCAGTAGAGAGACGGAGCCTCATAGCCGTATGGCGAGCCTTCATAACCACCATCTGTGATAGTCCACATCTTGTCATATTTATCCATAACGAGGGATGTGGGCTGAATACCAACCGTGAGCTGATCCACCACCTCATCTGTCTCCGTATCAATCTTGATAATGCGGTTCTGATAGCTCCAGCAGTTGCAATACACATACTTGCCGTATTGCACCATCTGCTCCGTTGAGCCGCTTTCCATAGTCATATCGGGTACCTGGATGTAGCCTGTAATTTCATATTTCTTGGGATTGACTATAAAGATGCGGTTGTCCCAAAGCTGCGTGACATAAGCCTTTTCATCGCTCAGAAAATGGATATAACGCGGAGAGGTCAGATCCTCGATGCGCCCTACCTCCTTGAACGTATTGAGGTCAATGGCAAAGATGACATGGGAGTTGTTCACCACAATCCACCCTTTGTTGTTATAAATACTCATGGACTGCGCCACGTCGCCGAGCTTCATACCGTTTGCACGGAAGAACACCTCGTTCTGAACCTGATTCGTTGCCGGATCATAATAGGAAAGTGTCGCGTTACCATACTGGAAGTTACCCTCGTTGGTTATGAAAAGTCCGGAGCCGGTGGTATTAAAATCCTCCACCACATCGCCGTAGTCCCACTCCATGCAGCCTGTCAATGACAGGGCTGCACAGAATAAGACGGCAGAAAATATAATTATAGCTTTAACTTGCCTATTCATTTCCCGACGAGCTTCAAATCTTCAAATCCGAATACTTCCGTTGAAACTTCGCCAAGCCAACCGGCCTTACTGTTTACTCCTGTTTGAACCTTGATAAAATCAATGTATTTCAGGTTTATATGTTCTCCATTACAATACATGGCGTTCTTAATAAGGAATCCGTTCCGCTGACCTTCACCGCCTCCGCTGTCATTGCTCGAGAGTACGTCACTGCCCATATTGTCCGCATACCCCCAGTCAAAGCAGTTGTTGTCCCACATACCTGTTTCACTGTTCTGAGTAGTTCGTGCCTTAAGTCTTGTCCCACGCAATGTATAGCTGTCCTCAGTTATCCAAGCCGGATAATAGTAATCCTGACGATGGAATGCGGCAAGGTAATCTATGGCACCGCTTTGTCCGAGACAATCGGTCCATTGAACACTCATTTTAGGTGCTGAGGGACGGTAATATGTCACGGCATAATTCTGGAGTGTTTCCGTTTTCCCGGTTTCAGAACCTCGTAGTTCATACCACTCGTCATCGGGCAGACCGTTGCCGTTCACATCCTGGCTGACATAGACTATTCCCGGCTCGTTTGAGCCGCCGTTTCCGGTTGCAAGATTGAAATAGGCATTAGCCTGAATTGAAAAATCATACCCTGTTTCAGTGTTTTCAATACTGTGGTCAAAACCAACAATAATGTATCCTCCGAAACTACCGAGCGACACATATTGAGCCTTACCAAGACGCTGTTCAGCCCAGAGTATAGCAGATTCATGCGTTGTTTCGTTTCCGGTCATACCTCCGGTCTGTGTCTCACCTATAAACTGTCCCGGAGCAGGCACCCACTCGAATACTTTGTTGCATTTAGCTTTGCTTGCACCTCCAGCTCTCCTCCAACGGGATTCCTCGGTGGCGTTGACGCACTCAACAATAACGGATGCGCTTACCGACCCATCTACCGTGAGATTTACCACATATTCCCCGGGAGCGTCCGGAGTAAATGCAAATATCTCGGTATCACACCCGGTTGCATCGCCATTTACAGTCCATTCGTAGGAGTTTGCGTCCAAACCCGTTAATATCGGGCGCAACATGATTGTCCTTCCTGGGAATGTAAATCTCCTTGTTGAAGGATTGAAATATGAACATGACGGGAATTCAAGCGTAAAAGGCAGGTTGTCAAGCACATGTATAGTGAACTGCCGTTCGTCTGCACCGTCCTCGTTAGTTGATTTCACGCTCACGGCATAATCACCGGCTGCTTCAGCAATAAAATGGAAAGTGAATCCAGTTGAATAAGGCTTACCATTTAAGGTCCATACAACTTCCGTGTGAAGTTCTTCGCTACCGATATTTGCTATTTCAGGAGTCAGCATATAATACGTGCCGGTTTTCAAAAACACTTCATTGCCGGTAAACGGTAGAGAAATATATGGTATTCCAGGCTCTATGACTTCCACCCGGATATCCTCGCTTGCTCTCCCTCCGTCAGTAATAACCGTGATATTTACATAATAGGTTCCCGGTTCACTCCACACCGCGGTAAATGCAGAACCGCTCCCCTTCACCTCATCATCTACCTTCCACACAAAAGTGGCATTGTCGGCATTTTCATATTTCGGTGCAATAGTAAGTTCTTTTCCCGCCTTCACCTCATATACAGCTGTTTCGCTATCAAGTATAATGCGAGGCGGAGTATCCTTTGTAATTATATCATCTTTATTACAGGAAATAAGCATCCCCCCGACCAATATTGCCGAGAGAATGCTTAACCATGAAAAGAGTGTTTTAGTCATCAGACACTTAAATTTGTACAGTCACGTCATCGTAGGCGAAATATGCCGGTTGACTGAATCCGGAACCGTTATCGCTCGAACCTGTGACATTGAACTCGATTTTTGCAACTTTACCGAGAACAGAAAGATCCCATTTTGTCCAGTCCCTTACTATATTATCAGGACCCTTACAGGTGTAGAAAGTAGTTTCACCTACTTTATCTCCTTTTGAATTATAACCTGTTGCAACCAGCATCACCCAGTCATCAGGACCTATTTCAGCTGTCAGACCATTACCATTCAGATAACAATTCATCGCATAGAGAGTATTCATAACCCACATAGACTCTACAACGTGCTCTTTACCGTCACCGAATTCTATAGACGGCAGAGTGGCGTCTTTCTTATATGCAGACTCGTCCCTATAACCGTCATGAACGGCAAAGTTAGCGGAACCGTTATGACCGGATGTTCCATAAACGGCAAGCTGATGCGAGAAATCGCCCTCCGCCAGATTGGTTGATACATAGTTTGAAATGGCATGCCCACCGTTCCAGTAGCAAAACTGTCCGTAACCTTCCACCATTGTATGCTTGAGTTCGGTATTTTCCTCATCGTACCATTCGTAAGGTTGATCCATGCCATACCCTGAATCTCCATATAGCATTGGTCCTCCGTACTGTTTGCTGTCAATCAGATCTGACCAGTTGGTAATTTTTTTATTGCAGTATTCAAGTGTGAACGGTTTGAATTTCACATCGGCATCCTCAAATGTGAGCACACGGCGCTCAAAAGTAGCCACCTGAATTCTCACAATCATACTTGTGCCGGCGGTAGATACAACAGTTATATCAACCACTCCCTCCTGCTCGGCATATTGATTGGCTTCAACAGGAGCTGTGATTGTCAAGGTATTGTCCGCAAATGATGCGCGCCATCCGTCGGGTTTGCTTATAGAGAATGAAGCGACATTTGCTGTCTCTACCTTGAACGACTTGCTTTCTCCGCACCGGATTATTTGTAGTCCTTCAGCATCCTCAACCGAGAAGAGAGGTGCTGAGGAATTGTAACGCTGCACACGGAATGTGCTGCCGTCGGCAAGCGTAAATTCAACATATTCCGAATTTGAGACATCTACTTTGGCAAATAACGAGTCTCCCTTGTCGCCGTTTGCCACAACTCCGGTTGAGGTCCATACGTTACCGCCATCGGTAGATATTTCCCAGATTCCGGTTTCGGGATTTATTCTCATCTGCGGGGCTACCGCATCTGCTCCGTCGAGAGCTGTCGCACGTACTTTCTCGCCATCCACAATCAGCCACTCACCAGCGATAGTCCAGTAATACATACCATCGTCATCTTTACGCACAGATATTTCAGGAGCCGATGCTCCGTCAATGCCATTGGATATAGTTGCTTCGGTACCGTTGGAAAATTTGATGGTATATCCGTTTTCCGTAGGGGTTATTGCTGTGATAGAAATATTATTTTGAATTGCCTGAAGAATAGACTGAAGACTCTTTATATCGGTATTCATCTGAGCCGAAGCAGTCTCAAGGGTTTCAACTCGATCTTCAATGCCATTTACTGCATTCCAAAGATCTGAATCATCATAGCTACATGCAGAGGGTATAAAAAGTGCCGCTGCAAGAGACAGAATAATAATTGATTTTCGCATTTTATATGGTTTATTAATGGTAAATACGCAAATAAGAACCCGTCTGCGTTATCTACGGGAATTGTAGAGTGCAAACGGGTATAATGCTTTAGTCTGGATTTGCGTACTATTCTATGAGGGAGATATCCCCTACTTCATAATTGCGAAAACCGGAAACAGATGCCCATAGACCCGCAGGCACGCTCAATTTTGAGTTGTAAATGGCAGGTCTTCTGACTTATCCCGGTTCAATCGCGCCTTCCCAGTCAATTAAAGACCAGTGGCTTATTGCGATTCACGATTCAAACGATTCACAATTCATGATGCACGACTCACGATTATAATTGCGCATTGTTATTATGAAGTACATTGAATCAGTGGGAATTACAGCAGCGGGTACTGTCGAGGAATCACACCTCATTCCCTTTTGATGCTCCTTCACGCCTCCACTCCTGGACGGCAGAGCAACCATTTTCCATTTGCAAAGGTGAGAATTTTATTTAATATGAAATCTTACCCGTTAATTATTTAGCATTTATTAACATACAGACCTATTCTTCCAACGGTTCCCGGTTTTTCATTTTCCGGTCATTCAAAAATGATTTCCAGTTGTTTTTTATGCTGCGGTGAGCCTTCACATATGAGATTCCTGTCATCTGCTTGAGAATAAACAGAGCCCTGTTACCTATTTTGAAATTATTGCGCCCTGAATATTTACTGATGTACCTGTGATCGGGCACATAATCAAGTCTAATCTGATCGGTATCAATTGAGTTGACTCGATCAATAAGAGTAATTACCTCATGTGGTAAGTTAGGTGAGTCCATAGGCTCATATATTCCAACTTCGTTGATATCAAATTTACTCGATTCCCACTTCTTAGCCTCTTTATGGGTTATAAACTCCTTGTCAAGAAAGTAAACATCCGCTGAAGTGCTTACAAAACAAGGTTCGTTCAATCTGTTGAACCTGAACATATCGCGCGCTCTGCCTCTCGATTCTATCTGATAAGAATATCTGTCAAGCCCCAACACACTGAGCGTGTCTCCTGATAAATAATAATCAAAGTCTGTATTCAATTGCTCAAAATCAACATACTTCTTAAAGAATAAATCCAGATTCGGCACCCAGCTGCGCCTGATTGTATCAGCGAGAACATTGACTTTAATATTCAGATTATCTCCGTTTCTGGTCCATATTTCAGCTGGGCTGTATTTCCCTCTGATCGTATCTGTGGCATTCTCTGCGGCTATCAGTGCCGTCGGCACTAATGAATTTGGAGGAAGACCAACCCAATCAGACCATGAGAAATGGTTGAGATACGAATCACTCACACTATCAAGCCCATAAGCATCGGTAAAGCGGTAGTATGACTTGCTTGTCAATGTGCGTGGAATAACCCACCCGCTGAATTTTGTCCTCTTGTCTGTTTTTATCATAAAATCCACCATCTTTTCCCTGAATAAAAACACAGTGTCGGTGTAGGTAGATAGTGAAGAGAATTCCCTGACAAATGCCAGAATGTGCAGAAAACGATGCCCACGTGAATCAACTATAACTTCAGGCAACTCAGAATAAAATTCCTGAAGAAAAACAGTATCCGCATCAGCCCTGGATACCTTTTTATCTTTAAATCCTATATAGCGGACAGTTACCGGAAAACTTGCAGAGGCTATTTCAGGGAGGCGTCCGCGGTTGTCACTCACAGCAATAACTCTGTCTCTCCTATCGTAAACCGAGGCTCCCGGTAGCGGTTCTCGACTCGCCGAATCCGCTACAATAATATGCCTGGCAGCGGCATCCGTCATGTTGACGGACAACACACAAAGCATTAGAGCGACAATACAGCGAACCATAAGGCATAAATAAATCAGGGTGCCTAAGTTATAAAAATAACCGGGACACCCTGATTAAACTATACTTAAAGAATGTTTATTTTTTCTCTATGCTTTTGAGCATTTCCTTGACAGCAGCTTCAAGCTGTGCATCCTCGCCTGCAAGAACCTGAGCCGGAGTATTATACACTTCGATATCGGGTTTGAGCTCGAGATTTTCAAGGTAGTTGCCATTCATATCCTCGCATCCTACCTGAGGAATACCGAACACAATACTGGGGTCAATCTGTGTTTCCCACCACACGGCTGTCATAGTTCCCGGCACCGGCGCACCAATGAGCTTGCCTAATCCGAGGGTCTGATATGTCCAGGGGAAGCCGTGGGCGTTCGAGTAGTTATCCTCACACACAAGCACGCAAGAAGGCTTGAACCAGCGGTTGAATGGATCGCTGCCTACATACTGTCCGCGGGGACTAAATTTGGCGAACTCCTAACCACAGAGAAGTATAGCGAGATCTTCGTGCAGCCAGCCACAT
>CAMWUZ010000051.1 GCA_947177595.1 uncultured Porphyromonadaceae bacterium
CTGTACGGGTCTGACCTCAATCACTATCCCTAATTCGGTCACCAGTATCGGTAGCTCATCTTTCTCCGGCTGTACGGGTCTGACCTCCGTCACCATCCCAAATTCGGTCACCGGTCTCGGTGATGCTTTCTCCGGCTGCACTGGTCTGACCTCAATCACTATCCCCAATTCTGTCACGAGCCTTGCTGGTACTTTCTCCGGGTGCACTGGTCTGACCTCAATCACCATCCCAAGTTCTGTCACTAAAATCGGTAGGTCTGCTTTCAAAGACTGCACTGGTCTAACTTCAATCACTATACCAAGTTCTGTCACTGAAATCGGTGATAGCGCTTTCATCCGCTGCACTGCTATAAAGGAAGTGATACTTGAAGATGGTGATAATAAACTGACATTAGGCGATAACGGATTTTTCTTAGGACTGTTCTCGGATTGTCCGATTATAACTTTGTACTTAGGTCGTAATCTTTATTATAAAGATGGTAGCAGGGCACCGTTTAGTGATAGCAAGACTATGAAATCCGTTACCATCAGTAATTCTGTCACCACTTTAGGTGAGGGAATTTTCAGCCGCTGTTCGGGACTGACCTCAGTCACCATACCCAATTCTGTTACCCAAATCTGTGATGACGCCTTCCAATCCTGTTCCTCACTAAAAGAGCTGACGATTGAAGATGGAAACAAAACTTTGTCATTGGGTAGTACTGGTAGTAAAAGAGTGGATCAAATCTTCAGATATAGTCCGATAGAGACATTATATTTGGGACGTAATCTTTATTATTTAGAACAGAATTATGGACCGTTTAGTTTTAATAGTCTAAAGAACACGACTATGAAATTCGTTACCATCGGTAATTTGGTCAAAAGAATCGTCAAAAACGTGTTCGGTGGTTGTAAGAACATCACCTCGGTAACCAGCCTCGCCCAACTGCCACCGTCTGTTTACGTGACCTCCTTTGATGATGACGTTTACGGCAAAGCTACACTTTATGTATTCAAATCTTCTGAGAAGGCTTATAAGGACGATGATGTCTGGAAACGGTTTGATATACAAACTATGGAAGTTGAGGTAGGTTCTATCACATTCCCAATAACCGAATGGACCGGAAGTGAAGGCGAGTCATTCAGTATCATACCGACAATCTCACCTGATAATGCCGATGATAAAACAGTGACATGGAGCTCTTCAGCGCCCTATGTCGCGAGTGTGGATGAAACCGGCAATGTGAAGGCTATCAGTAAGGGTACGGCTGTTATCACTGCAACTACCTCAAACGGTCTTACTGCATCATGTACCGTGACTGTTGTGCCTCAGACCGGAATCATTGACGACATAGACTATGAGATTGTGATTGGCGGCGGTGAAGACGGCAAGGATGTTGTGAAAGTGACCGGAGGCAAGCCGGATCCGGACGGTACTCTGAGAATACCTGATGAAATCCGGATTGGCGGAAAGATATATCCAGTAACTGAAATCGGCGAGGGCGCTTTCAAGGATTGTACAGATATAAAAAGTGTCGTGATACCTCCGAGTGTTGAAACTATCGGCAAAGAGGCTTTCTCAGGCTGTACGAATCTTGAAGAGATTATTGTTGAGGACAGCGAAAAGATTCTTAACAGCGACGAAGACGCATTCAAAAATGCCCCTGTCAAGAACATATATCTCGGCAGACCCACCACCGGCAAACCGTTTGCCGGAAAAGACTCCCTGACCGACCTCACAATCGGCGACAAAGTAACCTCAATCGGTTCAGGCGACTTTGCCGGTTGCGGCTCTATCAAGAATATAACTGCTCTGAACCCTGTGCCTCCCACTCTGCCTGATGACGGTTTTGATAATGCTGTTTATAAGAACGCAACGCTGAAAGTACCTGACGAAAATGTAGATGACTATAAATCTGAAGAGGGCTGGAAGAATTTTTTCAATACAATAGGGATATCCGACATTATTCCGATAGAGATCGAAATGGAACTTGCCGACATAGAACTGATTGAAGGAGAGACTGCAACAGTGAAAGCTATTATCACTCCCGAAAATGCGACTTTAAATACCCTGATATGGAGTAGCTCTGATGAGACTGTCATTACCGTAAGTGAAACCGGTTTGGTTACAGCGATTAAACAAGGAAATGCGACCATTACCGCGACAACTTCAAACGGTCTGACAGCTACTTGCGCAGTGACGGTGAAAGCCAAACCTGCCGGAATAGATGGTGTAGAGGGTGACGATGAAAATGTTGTTAGTTTTGATGGTGGCAATATTATCGCGCCGGAGGGTAGCGAGGTGTTTGACCTCAATGGAAGAAAGGTTAAGCCCGAAAGACTCCACCCCGGCATATACATTGTGCGCGTTCCGGGGAGCAGATCAATCAAAGTTTCAGTGAGATAATCCTATCTAAACTGTCATATGGCGGAAGTGAACCTTCAAATGGGTTTGCTTCCGCTTTTTTTGAGTAATTTTGTAGCGTAAAATTAAAACCTGTCACAGATATGAAAAATGTTACAATGAAATTTCTTGCCGCAATAGTATTTCTAATGGTTGCGGTTTCGGCTAACGCTCAGTTTAATCTCGGTAAAGTGGCAAACGCTGCCAAGAAGGGTGTTCAGGCATTTACTATCACTGATGCTCAGATGGCTGATTACGTAAAGGAGTCAGTTGACTGGATGGATAAGAATAACAAAGTGCCGGGAGAGGATGACCCTTACACAATACGCCTTCGCAAGCTCACTTCCAATCTCAAGGATGCCGACGGTATTCCTTTGAACTTCAAGGTGTATGATGTGATTGATGTAAATGCTTTCGCTTGCCCGGACGGTAGTGTGCGCGTTTTCTCCTCCTTGATGGATATAATGAGCGATGAAGAGCTCCTCGGAGTTATAGGTCATGAAATCGGTCATGTGACAAAGCGTCACAGCAAAAACGCTTTCAAGCAGCAGCTCCTCACCGGTGCGGCTAAGGATGCTATCGCTTCAGCCGGAGGAACAGCAGCTAAGCTTTCAGAGTCACAGCTCGGCAGCCTCGGTGAAAGCCTTATCGGTGCCAAATACTCTCAGAAGCAGGAGAGTGAGGCTGATGATGCCGGCTATGATTTCCTTGTAGCTAACGGCATCAACCCATGGGGTATGGTTATGGCATTTGAAAAGCTCCAGAGCATGGAGGGCGGAGATGTCAAATCAAACATGATTCAGAAAATGTTCAGCTCTCACCCTGACACCGCAAAGCGCATCAAGCGTATGAGCGAGAGAGCTACAAAGGATGGTTACACTCGTCCTGAATCAGAAAAGAAATAATCGACTAACCCAAGGTCAGGGCTAAGCTATGGCTTCTGCAAAGATTAAGGGTCACTTGTCGATGCTGATGGCAAATGTGCTGTGGGGATTGATGTCGCCCGTGGCAAAATTTGTCCTCTCGTCAGGAATAATCGCACCGCTTCTGCTCACCGATTTCAGGGTGAGCGGGGCGGCGCTTCTTTTTTGGATACTATCTCTGTTTATGCCCTACGAGCGGGTTCCGTGGCAAGATTTGCTTAGGCTTGCAGGGGCCGGGATGCTCGGAATATTGCTGAATCAGGGGTGTTTTATTTTCGGAGTCGGGCTTACCTCTCCCGGCGAGGCTTCGCTTATCACCACCACTATGCCAATGTGGGTTATGCTGCTCGCATACATAATTCTTGGTGAACCAATAACCGCAAAGAAAGTCGGGGGAATAGTTCTCGGTGCGAGCGGCGCGCTGATTCTTGTACTCAGCGGTAGAGCCGGCATAAGCGGAGGGGAGAATCCCACGCTCGGCGATCTGCTTGTTCTCGGCGCCCAATTAAGCTACGCCCTCTATTTGACTCTGTACCGCAACTTTATCCGCAAATATTCACTCGTCACTCTGATGAAGTGGATGTTTACTTTCGCATCTCTGGTGGCGATTCCGGTATCGCTCCCGACCATTCTCTCAACCGATTTCGGCGCAGTCACTTCCGGAATGTGGGTCGGAGCTGCATATGTGGTGGTCGGTGGAACTTTTATCGCTTATATCGGCATCATGATAGGGCAGAAGACCTTACGCCCTACGGTAGTGGGAATGTACAACTACGTGCAGCCGATAGTAGCCACAATAGTGGGTATATCGGCAGGCATGGATCACTTCTCAATGCTTAAAGGGCTCGCGGTAGTGCTTATATTTTCCGGAGTTTATCTTGTTACTATCAGCCGTGCGAAAGAGTCTTAGCGCTCAGAAGTCGAGTAACTTGTATCGGCTCTGAGCAACAGCACGGGAGCGGAAATTGAAATGCCACCACTCTGTTCGTAGCGCAGAGAATCCTCCGGTACGCATTACCTTGCGTAGCAGCAGGCGGTTTTGTCGTTCCTGTTCGGTGATTATACCGCGTTGCACAAGAGAGTTTTCTGCATCGATATTACTTTCATAGCCCAGGTGATCCACCGGAGTGCCCATCGGTAGCTCGCGTCCTTGTCCGTCAACTATTGTTATGTCAACAGCGAGTCCGTAGTTATGTTGTCCGCCTCCCCGTGAGGGATTGCTCACATATTTGGATTTCGATGTGCCTTTGACCTTGTTCCACATTTTGCGTTGCACGCTCATCGGGCGCGCGGCATCACAAACTTTCAGTCTATATCCGGGATACTCTTTGGTCAGAGCTGCCTGCGCTCTAAGCAGTCCGGTGAGAGCTTCGGGGTGCAGGTATGCCTTGCGGAGAGTACCATACATATCCTCTCCAACGAAATTATCAGTACCTGCATACATCAGGCTAATAACTATAGTGGAGTCGGCTTCGGAAATATCAACCATTCCCGCTGCTTTCATCTCCGCATCATAATCCCGGGCATAACTCATCGCTGTTATTGTCAATATCTGAAGAAATAGAAAAATCACTCTGTTCATACTTCCGCGAATTTACTAACTTTGGCGGCAATGAGCAAAACTTCAAATACTGTAGCGATTTTTGTAGCAGTGGCGCTGACAATCGGTGGCTATGGCACAGCGGCTGCCATGTTCAACAATCTGCTGACTTCGTGGTGGATACCGTCAGGCTACGCTTTTTCTCTATCTGTACTCTCATTTGTACTTATGCCCGGACTGTTCAAGATAGTAACCGGGAGCAGTAACCGTTGGCTCAACGGTGTGGGTCACATAGCGGTTATGACAGGTGTGTTTCTCTGTTTCATTACTTTGATAAACAGGGTGGGAATTGATTCCCGTCCGCATATAACCATTGAGGCGCAGATAGTACGTACTTATCAGACGACTCATTATACTACCCGGAGACTAAGGCGAAACACATACGTAAAGGGTTCACCTTATCAGATGTATCATGTGGAGGTGCTTTTCCCCGGTGGGAAAGAGAAGAATATTACGGTTCCGCGAAGCACATATACACGGCTTTCTCGCAAGCATCATGTTGAGGTGACTCTAATCCGCGGATGGCTCGGTTTTGAGATAATTAAGGGGATATAAAATATAAGGGTGGCTCGGTTTTGAGTCACCCTTATTTTTACAAGTGGATATGGATTACATATACTTTGCCCAATCTGTGTTGCGCATATCGCCGCTTTCAAGGAATGCGGTATGGAATGCCAGTGACGCGTTGAGCGAGTGGGGAGTCTGACCGCCTTTTCCCATTTTGAGGTAGTCGCGGAGGAGTTCGCGGTACATCGGATGAGCGCAATTTTCAATAATAGCTTCGGCGCGCTGTACCGGATCCTTACCTCTGAGGTCTGCAACGCCCTGGTCGGTGATGATAACATCGACAGAGTGCTCGGTGTGGTCAACGTGCGATACCATAGGCACGATATTACTGATAAGACCACCTTTTGTAATAGAAGGACAGCTGAAAATAGACAGATAGCCGTTTCGGGTAAAGTCGCCCGAGCCGCCGATACCGTTCATCATCTTTGTGCCTACAACATGGGTTGAGTTGATATTACCGAAGATATCCGCTTCAAGAGCGGTATTCATGGCAATGACTCCGAGTCGGCGAATCACCTCGGGGCTGTTTGAAATCTCGGCGGGGCGAATGATGAGTTTGTCGCGGAAGAAATCGATGTTGGCAAGCACCTCAGCCTCGGTTTTGTCAGAGAGGGTCAGTGAGCATGTGCTGCCGAATTTGCAGCGTCCCTGCTTCATGAGTTCGATGACGGCGTCCTGAATAACTTCGGTGTACATTTCAAACGGAGGTAGCTCTTTTGCGTTACCGAGTCCGAAAAGCACAGCGTTTGCCACATTGCCCACGCCGCTCTGAATCGGGAGGAATGTCGAGGGTATTCTGCCCGCTTTCACCTCAGCGAGGAGGAAATTGCACACGTTTGCGCCGATCTGCAAGGTCACATCATCAAGTTCTGTAAAGCCCTTGATACCGTCAAAGCCTTCTGAATGTACTATGCCGGCAATTTTTGCAGGATCAAGTTTCACGGTAGGCTCACCGATGCGGTCGCTCGGTTTGTAAACGGGAATCTCGCGGCGGTTGGGGGGATCGAGGGGTAAATATATATCATGAAGCCCATACAGACCCTCGGGAAGGGTATTGTTCAGCTCCAGAAAAATTTTCTTGGCGTATTTAGCGTAGGTGGGAACGTTTCCCACACCTGTGCCGAGCACCACCTCACCGTTGTCAAATACCTTGGCTACCTCTATGATGGCGAAATCAAGCTCGCCGTAGGTGCCGTAGCGGAATTTCTGCGCGAGTTCGCTGAGGTGAAGGTCAAAATAATGTGCATCGTGGGAGTTGATGCGCTTTCTGAGATCCGGGGTGTTCTGGTAGGGGGTACGTCTGCCGATGGCGTTCGCTCTCGCGAGAGCACCGTCCGCATGGTTGTTTGTAGATGCCCCGGTAAAGATGTCAACCTTGAAGGGTCTTCCTTCAGCATGCTCTTTCTCTGCTTTTGCTGCGATAGCTTCTGTGATAACTTTTGGAGAGCCGGACGCAGTGAAACCGGACAAACCTATGGTAGCGCCGTTGAAAATCTGCGCTGCGGCTTCCTCTGCCGAAATAATTGGAAATGCCATAGTCTTACGGTGATGAATATGTTATGTCAAAACTTTCTACTCAGTATCTCTACATCAATGATTGCCCTGCGCCAACGCTCGCGATGCGCCGCAAGTTGCCCGCTGTCCGATGCCGGTTCGGGTTCTGACGGTGCATCGGCGGTCACTCTCTCTCCCTCTTCGTGAATCTGGGTGAAAGTTTCGGAAATCTCAGGTACCGGCGGTATGTGTGCTTCAGGCAAGATGAAATCATCAGGCTCATAGACTCTTCGCGGTGTTTTTCTCTTTTTCCGTTCTTTGACAGCTGCGATGATGCCGCTCAAAACCAGAGTTAAAATGATTCCGATAATTTGCTCCATCTGCACTCATTGATTATTTTTGTGCAAAATTACATTTTTTCATACGAAAATCAAGGGTTCCTGCCCTATAACATAATAATTATGGTGCAAAAGTCAGTACAATCCGCCAATGACGGCGGTGAACGCAAGCTATGGATTGAGACTTACGGCTGTCAGATGAATGTGGCGGACAGTGAGGTTGTAGCCGCAGTGATGCGTACCGTCGGCTATGAGCCTGCCGAGAGTTTTGACGGGGCGGATGCGGTGCTCCTAAACACCTGCTCCATCCGCGACAATGCCGAGCAAAAGATTGTTGCGAGACTTCAGCACCTCCGTGCCATGAAACGTAAAAGACCTCTTATTGTGGGCGTTATCGGTTGCATGGCGGAGCGTGTCAAGGATTCCCTGATCAATGACCACGGCGTAGATATCGTTGCCGGTCCTGATTCCTATAACGATCTGCCCTCCCTGTTTATGTCGGCTGAAGCGGGGGAGAAAGCGATAAATGTAGAACTGAGCACCACCGAGACCTACCGCGATGTGATGCCGCTGCGCATCGGCTCAAACCGCATCTCCGGTTTTGTGAGCATCATGCGCGGATGCAATAATTTCTGTTCATATTGCATTGTGCCATACACCAGAGGCAGGGAGCGTTCGCGCGAGGTAGGCAGCATTCTCGCAGAAGTTGAAAATCTGCGCGACAACGGTTTCAGGGAGGTGACTCTGTTAGGGCAGAATGTCAACTCATATAAATATGTGAATCCACACACCGGTGAGGTGACAGATTTTACCGAACTTCTGATCAAAGTGGCGGATGCCGTGCCAGAAATGAGAGTGAGGTTCACAACCTCTCACCCCAAGGATATGAATGACGATACCTTGAGGGCGATAGCCTCACGCCCGAATATCTGCAATCATATTCATCTTCCGGTGCAGAGCGGAAGTAATGCGGTGCTCAAGGCAATGAACCGCAAATATACCCGCGAGTGGTATCTCGACCGTATCGCGGCAATTAAAGGCATTATCCCCGGCTGCGGTATCTCCACAGATCTTTTCACAGGATTTTCCGGAGAGACCGAAGAGGATTTTCAGCAGACCTTGTCGTTAATGAAAGAGGTGGGCTTTGACAGCTCATTCATGTTCAAGTATTCCGAGCGTCCCGGCACTCTCGCCTCCAGAACAATGCCTGACAATGTGCCTGAAGATGTGAAAATCGAGAGGCTCAATCGCATGATCGAGCTTCAGGGTGAGCTATCTCTCGAATCCAACCGCCGCGACATCGGCAAGGAATTCGAGGTGCTCGCCGAAGGTATTTCAAAGCGTAGCGCCAGGCAGCTTGTGGGTCGTACAGACACCAACAAGACGGTCGTTTTTGACCGAAGGGACCACAATCCCGGTGATCTGGTGAAAGTGCGCGTGCTTGATGCTACCGCCGCCACTCTTCTCGCCGAACTGCTCCCCTGAATATATTATTGATATCTGATATCCGGACATTCTGATATCTCAGTTTAGTTCCGGTTTTACCGTTGTCTTAAAAAATACTTCATGAAATTGGCGATGGACGGCTTCCGTTTATCGGGGGAAATTATGTTATAAAACATATTTAACATTAATTTACAAAATGGGGGGGGGGTATCATGCCCGTTTAAATTAATTTTGCGAAACTATTGTGAAGTAAAGGTGCAGGAGATCTGCACCCACAGTGTATATTGTACTAACCTTAATTTATTAATTATCACATGTATCACCAACTACGCAATCTGAGCAAGAAGCTTGTGGCACTGCCCTTGATGCTGCTCACGCTATGTGTGCTGACCGGATGGAGTTTCACTGCATCCGCAGCGCAGGCACCTGATGGCCCCGCAACGGGCGTTGTGCTTGACCAGGACGGAGAGCCCATGCCGGGTGCATCTGTAATGGTCGTTGGTACCACCCTCGGTGGTTCAACCAATGTCGATGGTAAATTCTCCATCGCAAACGTGAAGAACGGAGCTAACCTCCGTATCTCTTTCGTGGGATGCAAGCCTATTACCGTCAAATGGGAAGGTACTCCGCTCACAATCACACTTGAAGACGATATCGAAACCCTTGATGAGGTTGTGGTTGTCGGCTTCGGTCAGCAAAAGAAAGTAAACCTCACAGGTGCTGTTTCTACCGTCAGCGGTAAGGAAATCGCAGCGCGTCCCGTAAACACAGTGGCTGATGCTCTTCAGGGTATGGCTGCCGGTCTTGACGTGCT
>CAMWUZ010000052.1 GCA_947177595.1 uncultured Porphyromonadaceae bacterium
TCTCTCTCCAGGTGAGATAACCGGGCATTTATAAGCGCCTTGTTCATTTCATAATCTGACAGCGCGGGAACTATAGTCCTGCAATCTTCAAGAATTGTTCTGTCAGCAGAAAGTGCTTCAGGCGATACGGAAGGAGTGATAAAACGTGTTTCCCCGGAAATAGTCCTTATCCTATCTTTTATTTCAGACGGAACACCTGCGTTATCTTCCGCAGCATATACCAGTCTTGACACCTCAGTTTTAATGTCAGCCTTTCCACTCTTCAGCATATCCTCCGACTTATAGACATCCGCTGTCTTTTTAATACTGAATTCAGATGCAAGCAAGCCGCAAAGCAGTAAGAATAGTAAAATACCCTGACAGAAAGCCTGCCAGCTGAAACTCATTGCCGTGCCACCATCTGATACAATAAAAATATTGACAACCATAAAAAGCAGAGCGAGTACGGAATACCACCCTACTGAAAACCAGCGGATACCTAATCCGCCTACCTGCCTTGCGGAATTATCCTGAAGATTCACCATCGGTTTGAGGATATTGAAAACCCACAGCCCCAGCACAATGGATGCAACTATAAAATCGAGCCAACGAACATTTCCGGCTATGATATCTTCCGGAATAAGGGCGAAGAAGAGTACAGCAAGGAGAGCTTCCGCTCCAACAGCCAGTGCTATAGCCAAATATCTTAAATTCATAAGTATAAGAATTTATTATGAACGTTTATTTCCACACTTAGGACAGAACTTCGCGGTGGGGGGGATGGTATAGCCACATCTTGAACAGGTATTATTGTCTGCTATCACAGGCTGACCGCATCCGGGACAGAATGAACATCCCTGCGGAATCTGAGTGTGACAGTGGGGGCATTTCGGAGCAGCTCCCGCAAGAGGAGTACCGCAGTTCACGCAGCGTGTTTTCTCCTCAAGATTATCTGTTCCACAATTTGGGCAAGGACGGTATTTATTTCCACAGTTCGGACAGAACTCAGATGTTGAGGGGAACTTCTTCGCACAATTAGCACAGTAAACCATTTTCGCACCAACAGCATTTGTACCCTGATTAGCCGCTGCAGCATTCGCCTGACCGCCAAAGGTGGGCTGCTGAAACTGCGGATTCATAGCCGAACCCATACCGGCACCACCCATTCCGTTCATCATATTTATCGCCATCAATCCACCAAGAAGACCACCGCCTCCCATTCCACTCATACTATTAAGGGCATTATTTGCTGTTCCGAACATCTGTTCCTGCTGCCAGGTGTGACCGGTAATAGACATTGAGCTCTGGGTTGCGATAGCTTCTTTAATCTTAACACCCTCTTCGGTCGTTGTGTCAATATCAATATTCGATACATAGAACTTTGTGAGTTCAATACCGAAATCACTCAGAAAATCACTCAGTTGAATTTTCAACACATCGGAAATACCGGTAAGATGAGCAGAAATGCCTTTATAACCGATATTATTCTGGGTCATATAAGTGACTATTGTAGATTTTGCCTTTGTGGTAAACTCCCCTTCAAACTGTGCGGTCATATCTCTCTGAGTAAAGATATTGTGGGTGCCTACCATCTTAATGAGAAACTTTTCAGGGTCCTTTACCCTTATTCCGTACTGTCCGTCAATCAGAAGCGGAAGATTTGTCTGGTAATCAGCATCGTGAATAGGCAACTTATTTATATACCACGGAATATTATAGCTATCAATCAGGTTTACAAACCATATCTGAGCCATAAATGGATTTTTACCTCCGAACGGCAGGCCGAACAAACTGCGTAGAACTGGCAGGTTTTCTGTGCTGAGAGTATGTTTGCCGGGACCGAACTTTCCTATAAGCTGCCCTTTAGAAAACAAAAGAGCGACCTGAGATTCATTTACAATCAGCTGAGTATAAGTTGACAGATTATTCTCGGGATATTTATAAGCATAAACTACTTCATTACCCTGCGGATTCCAAGATACGCAATCGATTATTGCCATAGCGAAAATATTATTTAGTTCGTTAAATATGTATTTCTCAAGATTATTCTAAAGATTTTCAAATTTATGTTTTTTAATACAGCATAGTCAAAACCGCATTGTTATATAGTGTTAAACATGCTGCATAACATATCATCGGATAGTATTTTATTCTTGAGCTGACTGATTTAGGTTCAATCTGGTTTTTTTCTTACTTTTGCACCGCTTTGATATTATAATTATATGTCAACACACTCAAAATATGCCGGGCTTGGCGATAGCGAGGTAGCTGAGAGCCGGGAAAAATATGGTGTAAATATTCTCACTCCACCGGCAAAGACACCGCTGTGGAGATTATTTCTCGCTAAATTTTCCGACCCGCTGATAGTTATCCTCCTTATAGCCGGCATCGCATCAGTCGGTATCTCTTTTTATGAATATCTCTGCCTTGATCAGGGACTGAACGTATTTTTTGAGCCGGTAGGTATTTTTGCCGCCATACTGCTTGCCACCGGGCTCGCTTTCTTCTTTGAGATAAAGGCGGCTAAAGAGTTTGAGATTCTCAATCAGGTTAATGATGACGAACCGGTGCAGGTTTACAGAAACGGGGTTGCAACCGAAGTGCCGAAAAAAGATATAGTTGTAGGAGATATCGTTATAGTAAATACGGGACAAGAGGTTCCTGCCGACGGTGAACTGCTTGAAGCGGTGAGCATGAACGTTGACGAATCCACGCTTACCGGTGAACCCATATGCGCCAAATCGGTCGATCCGGCACATTTTGATGCAGATGCTACGTTCCCGAGCAATCACTTACTCCGAGGCACCAAGGTTATGGAAGGTCACGGAATAATGAAAGTGCTTGCAATCGGCGACAAGACTGAAAACGGAAAGGTATTTGAAGCCGCTCAGATAGATGACGGAGTAAAAACCCCGCTTGACGAACAACTTGAACATCTCGGTACTCTGATTTCTAAAATAGCTTACGGTATTGCAATAATCATTGTAATCGGACGCATGATTGTTTATTTCACATCCAATGGCAATATTGACTTTGTAAATCTAACCACATATTTACTCCAGACAGTAATGATTGCGGTTGCTCTGATAGCGGTTGCAGTGCCTGAAGGTCTGCCGATGGCTATTACCCTATCACTTGCATACTCTATGCGCAGGATGTTAAAAACCAACAATCTTGTGCGCAAAATGCACGCTTGCGATACTATGGGTGCCACAACCGTTATATGCACAGACAAAACCGGAACGCTGACTCAGAACAGAATGACAGTGGCTCACACCGATTTCTTTGTTCCTGAAAAGGATATGCCGCTCATATATGAGGGTATTGCAGTAAATTCCACCGCTATGCTTGGGAAAAAGGATGACGGCTCGATTCAGGTGCTCGGCAATCCGACCGAAGGGGCTATTCTGCTATGGCTTGAAGAAGCTGGAAAAGATTACAACACTTTGAGGAGCAACGTTACCAAAATTGAAGAGCTACCTTTTTCAACCGAGAGAAAATATATGGCTACGGTTGTAGAAAACAGTGATGGCAAACGAATCATTTATGTAAAGGGAGCTCCGGAAATAGTATTTGCCTTATGTAGCGACACATCAAGGGTGACAAAAGACGAAATAGATGCGCAACTGAGAGTATATCAGGACAAAGCCATGCGTACTCTCGCATTTGCTTATGCAATTCTTGCCCCGGGTCAGAAGGGTATTGAAAGCAGCAAAGTAGTTGGCGGCGATCTTATTTTTGCGGGCATCGCTGCTATCTCAGACCCGGTGCACAAGGATGTGCCCGAAGCTATAGATACAGTAACCGCCGCCGGTATAAAAATCAAAATAGTAACCGGCGATACTCCTGCCACAGCCAAAGGGATCGGGCGGCAGATTGGTCTATGGGATGATGCTACTGACAACGATACAAATATAATAACAGGGACAGAAGTCGCAGCGATGTCTGACAGCGAGCTCCGAGATTGTGCCGAGGGTTTCAAGATTATCGCGCGTGCAAGACCAATGGACAAGAAGAGACTTGTGGAAGCCCTACAAGACAACGGTGAGATTGTAGCTGTGACAGGAGACGGAACAAATGATGCACCTGCGCTGAAAGCCGCTCACGTCGGACTGTCGATGGGCGACGGCACATCGGTTGCCAAAGAAGCCTCAGATATCACAATCATTGACAATTCTTTTGCCTCAATCGGGAGAGCTGTGATGTGGGGACGTTCGCTGTATCTTAACATTCAGCGTTTTATCCTGTTTCAAATGACAGTAAATGTGGTCGCTTGTCTGATTGTGCTCTGTGGAGCCTTCATGGGAGCTCAGTCTCCGCTGACTGTCACTCAAATGCTGTGGGTTAATCTGATAATGGATACTTTTGCGGCGATGGCTCTTGCCTCTCTTCCTCCCAGTGCAGGAGTGATGATTGAAAAGCCACGCTCACGAAACGCATTCATCATCAGCCGTACGATGCGAAACTTTATTTTATCCACCGGGGGCTTATTTTTCATAATCCTCCTCGGCCTCCTATATTATCTTGACCACACGGATATAACCTCTCTCACTCAGATTGGGCGAGTACCACTTGGAGATAACTCGGGATTGTCACCTTACGAACTCTCGGTGTTCTTCACCATATTTGTTTTCCTCCAGTTCTGGAATATGTTCAACGCCCGTGCCTTTGAAAGCGGAGCTTCCGCATTCCATCTGAAAGGGTGTGGCGGATTTATTCTGATTGTGCTGATAATATTTGCCGGACAGATAGCGATTGTGACAGTTGGTGGCGAGTTTTTCTCAGTTGTGCCGCTGAGAGTCACCGACTGGCTTATAATTATAGGATCAACTTCGTTAGTTCTCTGGATCGGGGAAGCTATCCGCGCTATCAATCACAGAACCATACACTGACATCAGGCGAGAAAAATATACCTCGGGGCTGAATCTATGCCGCGCTGCATCGGCAATGCCGTCATAATCATACTTTTTCTCAATCATTTTATTCACAGCATCATTTATCGCCTCCGGATTGCGTGGCGGAAAGAGCACCCCGTTACTTTCATCAATTAGCTCCGGCAGACCACCTATCGCTGAGGCTGCAACAGGTGTTCCAAGGCAAAGCGACTCAATTGCAGCCAAAGGATTGTTTTCATACCAAACGGAAGGTATGACCGAAAGCAAACTATTTTTAAGCAATCGGCTTACTCCGGAAGCATCAAGCATACCTAAAAAGCGTATATTAGGATATTTATCAAACCGATTCTTCAACTGACCTTCAAGTGGCCCGGAACCGGCAACATTCAGTTGCCAGCCTCCTGAAACAGCAGCCTCAAGCAGATACTCCAACCCCTTTTCTGTTGACAAACGACCGATATAGCAAACACCACCCCTCATATTTCCCGCTGATACATCAGGCTTAATCGGAAGAAAATTCGGGATCACTTCAAGTGATTCCAATGCTAATCCGCCTTCAGCCATACGGTCACGCATAAATGCGCTCGGACAGACGAACTTGTCGGTAATTTCCCGCAACTTTCTCCGAGACCATTTTTTAGACTCCCCATACGCCAGAATAGATGCGGGAAGGGACTGTTTCATGCATTTATTTCGCAATATAGCCGTAGCATCCTCAACGCAAGTAACGCAAGGCATTCCGCCACGCAAGCAACTGTATGAACCGCATATCAGTTTATAGTCATGGAGAGTCCAGACCACAGGAATGCCGGCTTTGTGTGCCTCTTCCGCTACTGCCGGTGAAAGATAGGAGTGAATATTGTGAAGATGAACCACATCGGGGCGGAAAGATTGTAACGCATCTCGGACTATGCCGCGAACACCTGCACCACCAAGAATTCTCGACGCGGCTTTTATCTTCTGTCTCAAAGTACCGTCAATTCTCACACATGGCACTTCAAACGACCCTGAAGGAAAAGGTAGATTACGCGGATGACTCATTGCGAGAACGGCAACATCACATCCGTTGTCGCGCAATAGTTTTTCAAGCGCGAGGAAATGGATACAGTCACCGCCATCGCGCTTGTAAAACTTATTTACCAGCAATATTCTCGGTTTAGTCTTTGACAATGTTACTTTGCAGCATTCCAGGTTCTGGCAAGACCGCCCTCACCTGTTTCCTTATAAATAGACGGCAAATCGTGTCCCGTTTGCTTCATCACTTCAACAACTCGGTCAAATGAAACCCGGTGACCACCGTCAGTAAATGCCGAATAGAGATTTGCATCCAATGCACGAGCGGCTGCATAGGCATTACGCTCGATACATGGAATCTGCACCAAACCGCATACGGGGTCACAAGTCATTCCCAAATGGTGCTCCAATCCCATTTCGGCAGCATATTCAATCTGAGCAGGACTGCCGCCAAACAGTTGGTTAGCCGCAGCCGCAGCCATAGCGCACGCCACTCCAACCTCACCCTGACAGCCCACTTCAGCGCCGGCAATAGAGGCGTTCGTTTTCACGACGTTACCTATCAGACCGGCGGTAGCAAGCGCGCGATATATTCTCGCCTCTGAAAAATCGCGACTTTTCTTCAAATGATACAGCACCGCAGGTACTACTCCGCAGGAACCACAGGTAGGCGCTGTTACAATCTCACCACCGGAGGCGTTTTCCTCACTCACAGCAAGTGCATATGCAAACACAAGTCCACGGCTCTGCAGATTACTCTTATAACCGGAAGCACGCACATGGTATGTTGCCGCACGGCGGCGCAGATTCAACGGTCCGGGGAGAACGCCCTCGCAGTCAAGCCCACGCTCAACGGCAGAGCTCATGGTATTCCACACCTGCGCAAGATAATCCCATATCTCCGGTCCCTCGCATTCCTCAACATATTCCCAGTATGATTTCCCTGAATCCTCGCACCATTTAAGAATATCGCTGAGCTTAGACATATTATAAACATCCGGACTCAGAGCACCACGCGCACCCTCCTCGGCAAGCTCTCCGCCACCGATGCTATATACAGTCCAAGTGTCAGTTTCCTTACCCGAGGCATCAAAGGCTGTAAACTTCATTCCATTCGGATGGAATGGAAGAAATACCGAAGGCTGCCATACGATTTCTGTCGGAGCAACCGGAGTGAGAGTATCAAGAATAGCGACATCGGTGAGGTGTCCTTTGCCGGTAGCCGCAAGCGCACCATATAATGTCACTTCAAATCTCGCCGCAGCAGGATTCTTTTCAGCAAATATCTGTGAGGCGTGTCGCGGACCCATAGTGTGACTGCTTGAAGGTCCGGTGCCGATACGGAATAGTTCTCTAATGGATTTCATCGTTTTAAAAATAAGGTTTTATAAATCAGCCCGACGAATAGATAATTCCGCCGGGCTGATAATTCTTTATATTGTCCGGACTTTAGTCGCGGAAAAATTTGAGCATATTGTTTTCAACCTTTTTGTTGCCGAGGAGCAGAAGTGAAAGTCTGCTCGGATCAGAAACAACGGCTGCACCACGGGTGCGGTTGAAGTTCATCGCATTCTCCTCATAATTGTAGGGACGACCTTCGTTATCCACAGCAAGTATGTTGAATACAATCACGCCGTTGTTCGCCTTAACGGGACCGGTAAGTTTACCCGGCTCTGTCACAGACACCAAAGCGGCAAATTCACCACCGCCGACACCCGGAACATACGGAGATACCTGACCAAAGTTAACCATCGCGGTATCAATCTTGCTGTCCATCACCTGAGCATATTCAGCAACATTCTTGCCCTTGCCGTTATATTTTTCAATAATTGCAGCAGCTTTCTTATTGTTGCGTACAACAGATGTGAGATACTGCTTTACGTCATCATTGGTTGCAGGAATATAATCCTTATATATGTCATTGAGGGCAACAGCGATGAAACGTCCGTCGGTTTCCTCACCCAGAATGGGAGATACCTGACCTTTCTTTGCCTCCATTGTCCAATGAACAGCGTCACGTGAAGCGTTGATACCGTTGAGCTGGGGAGTAGAAGCGGAAACAATCGCGGGGAATACCTGATAGCCGGCTTCAGCGGCATTTGCTACAAACTGATCAGCTGTCTTATTGTTATTTATGAATGTCTGGAGGTCTGCCTCAAGTTTATTGACAGTAGCGCGGGACGGCTCGGCTGAGAAACGGATTTCAGCGAGGTCATACACAGCTACCGGCGCCTTACGACTGTTAACCTTAAGCACGAGAACATTTTCCTGAGAGACGGTATCAGGAGTGAAGAATGTGCCTATAGAAGCCTTTGATATAGCGTCACGCACAGAAGCGACCTGAGGATCGAGGAGCGACAGGTCGAGATCTTTCTGCACTCCACCGACACCGGCTACTCCTGAAAGACTGTCTACAGAAATTTTACCGGCATTAAGCTCACGGATAATAGAGTCAGCAGCTGCACGGGGAGCTGAAACAGCGAAGAGAGTTACATTAACTGAATCGGTTTCAACGGTTCGGTTAACGAGTTTAGCAAGTGTAAAGTCATTACCTATGCGGCTTACAAGTGCAGCCTTACCGACAGATGCAGAATCTGCGAAGCTCTTCATGCGGCTGTCAAGAATAGATGCGGCGGAAACTTTATTGCGGTTAACTACAAACTGTGGTTTCTCAACAAGACCTTCGGTAGCAGGCTGTTCGTTGAGAGCGACAAGAGCCTCTTCAACCGCAATTTCAGCAGCTGCAAGGTCTTCAGCCGAAGGTACTATATCAACAGCTATGTAGCTGACAGCACGCTGCGGCATATCAAGACGATATGACGACTTGTTCTTGTTCCACTCCTCTTTTACTTCCGCATCGCTGACAGGATACTCATCATCTGAGAGTGATGCATAATCCTTGATGACATATGCAATCTGGGCTGTAGCGGCATTCTCGTCATAAATAGCCTTAGCGTCAAGCTCGTTTGCAGTGAGGGTACCCTGGAGAAGGGTGTTGAACTTCTGCTGAAGTAGAGAAGCCTCCATTTGCTGCTCAAGCGACTGCCAGTATTGACGGAGCTGAGCCGCGCTCTGCTCATCGATGCCGTAGTTTACCGGATTATATGCCATATCATGAAGCGCTCTTGCACTTTCAATACCCTGCTGACGGAGCATTGCATCCAGATAGAAAGAGCCGCTGCCAAGCATAGCATCTGTGAGTTCGTCTGAAGTCACCTTCAAACCGAGATCCTGAAGCTCTTTCTGCATGAGTTTTTCGCTGACCATAGAATAAAGCACTCTCTGCTGAAGAACAGCCTGGTCATATTTTTCTCCTCTCTGCTGGAGCTGCTGGTTTTCCTGTTCCACACGACGCTGGAAATCCTGCACATCAATTTTTTGTCCTCCGACCTTGGCTATGGTAGTACCGGTGCCAAAAAGTGTTCTGCCGGAAGTGAAGAAGTCACCGATAATAAACGCGAGAAGCGCCAAACCGATGATAACAAGCAAAAGCACTGATTTGCTTCTGATTTTCTCTAATGTTGCCATTGATTATTTTATTATTTTTTGATTGGCTTGAATAATAGCGCACAAAGATAGCACTTTTTATCTTTGCCGCCAAATCAAGTGCACGCAAGAGAGTGTAAATA
>CAMWUZ010000053.1 GCA_947177595.1 uncultured Porphyromonadaceae bacterium
GCAGAAAGCAATGCCACGCATTGACCTGCAACTGAATTCCGGGCCCAATAACTTTGTGGCTCACTACCTCGCAGGTTCGGGGATACAGTATCGAAATGCCAAGGCTCATTTCAGAAATGACTCGCTGTTCAGCCTGTCAACCGACATTTTAGGATTCTCCTCCGGCACCACCCGCCTTGACACTATCTCTTTCGGAGCACTCCAGCATGGTAAATTCCTCCCGTTCAAAGGTTCGATTAACAACCGTCCGGGCACAATGGATAATTTTGCGCACGTCAATATGACCGGCTTCCTCGCCAACGATAAATTCGGCTTTATGCTCACTCAGAAAAACATCAAGAATGAGCAGGGATTTGTTGTTGGTGCTACCGCTACTATGCAGGATTCTATCGTTTCAGTGCGCTTTGTACCCTACTCCCCCACTATCGGCTACAAAAAATGGTACTTCAATAAAGACAATTTCATCTCCTACAACTACTATACCCGTCACATCGATGCCAATCTAATGGCATCGAGCGACAAGAGTTATATCAAAATATATACAGATCACGTCAACGGCAAAGATGATGAGCAAGAAGATCTATTTATAAAGATTTCCGACATTCATATTCAGGACTGGCTCTCGATTTCACCCTACTCTCCTCCGATGAAAGGCGATCTCGGTGCAGACATGAGAATTCACTGGAATGACAATCAGCTCACCGGCAACGGATTGGTGTCACTCTCCAACCTCTTCTACGGCAAAGACCGTGTAGGTTCATTCAATATCGGAGTGGATGTGCTCGCGGGTGCTGACGGTGTGCTCAATGCCGATGCGTCACTACTCGTTGACAGCATAAAGGTAATCACCGCCAAAGGTGTGCTTAACGATACCACATCGGCAAATCCCTTCCTCCTTGATTTCTCGATGATTCACTTCCCTCTCCATATCCTCAACCCGTTCCTCCCCAAAGAGTATGCACGGCTTTCAGGAATGCTCAACGGAGAGATGGATATAACAGGCAGCCTTGCCAGACCGGTATTCAACGGCTACATTGATTTTGACAGCACGGCTGTGAATGTCGGTATGCTTGGACAAAAATTCACTTTCTCCGGAGACAAGATTCCTGTGGACAGCAGTATCGTTCGGTTCAACGGGTTCTCTATCACCGCAGCAAATAAAAATCCGCTGAGTGTGACCGGCACTGTGGATATGACCGAGCTCTCGTCGGCAAAAATCAATCTTGATATGCAGGCGCGGAATATGCAGATTGTCAATTCCACCCGACCGAAAAAAGCCGATGTATATGGCAAGGCATTCATCGATCTGGATGCGAGTGTGAAAGGAGGAATGTCACTGCTCAATGTTGATGCAAGACTGAAAGTCCTGCCCGGCACCAATGTAACCTACATTATGTCTGACGCCCAGTCAGCTATCACCTCACACACCACCGGCGATATGGTCAAGTTCATCCAGTTCAGCGACACGACCGCGACAATGGTTGCCGATACGCTCACCAACTCACCGATGGCGATGAACCTTGAAGCGGAGCTGACAATAGCTCAGGGAAGCACAATCAATGTGGATCTTTCTACCGACGGCAAGAATAAAGTCTCGATCCTTGGAGAAGGCACCCTGGATTTCTCGATGAATCCGTTTAATGACGGCAGACTCACAGGCAGATTCAACATCAACGGCGGATATGTGCGCTACTCACCGCCGATGCTGTCTGAAAAGCTCTTCAATTTCCAGGAAGGCAGCTTTATATCCTTCAACGGGGATATGCTCAATCCTATTCTGAATATCCATGCTGTTGACAGACTCAAGGCGAATGTTACACAGCAGGGACAGAACTCCCGTATCATAGACTTCAATGTAAGCGTGGGAATCACAAACACGCTAAGTAATATGAATGTGGCGTTTGACCTCTCCACAAACGATGATATAACCGTTCAGAACGAACTTGCATCCATGAGCCCGGATCAGCGTGCAAACCAGGCGATGAACCTGCTGCTCTACAATGTCTATTCCGGTCCGGGCACCAAGGCAAGTACCAATCTCAGCGGCAATCCGCTATACTCTTTCCTTGAATCGCAGATCAACTCATGGGCGGCAAACAATATACGCGGCGTGGATATATCATTCGGCATAGACCAGTATGACAAAACCACAGACGGAGTTTCACAGCAGACAACGAGCTATAGCTACCGGGTGAGCAAAACACTGTTCAACGAACGATTCAAGATCATTGTCGGCGGCAACTACTCAACTGATGCCAATGCCGATGAAAACTTCTCGCAGAACCTTATCAATGACATTGCCTTCGAGTATATGCTCAACAAGAGCGGCTCCATGTACGTGCGCCTCTTCCGTCATACCGGATATGAGAGCATTCTGGAAGGAGAGGTTACCCAGACCGGTGTAGGTTTTGTGCTCCGCCGCAAAATCAACTCGTTCCGCGATCTGTTCCGTTGGGCAGGCAGACTCAAGAACTCTATAACCGGCAAAAAAAACTCTGCCGCCGATAATTCACCTATTTCAACTACTGTAACAGATGAACCGGATACCTCTAAATAAAATATCGGCAACAGTTGCCGCCATTATAATTTTTTTCATCGCTGCCGGATGTTCCACCACCAGGCGCATCGCCGATGACGAGATTCTATATACCGGCGTGAAGAAAATTCAGATTGAAACGCCCAAAGGAGTGTCACAGGCGCCCGGTCTTGCATCAGATGTGAAAGATGCGGTGAATGTCGCGCCAAATAACAGCTTGATTTCACCGTATATCCGTTACCCATTCCCTCTCGGGCTCTGGGTGTACAACAACTGGAGCAATCCCCCCAAAGGTTTCAGGCACTGGCTTTATGAAAAACTGGTTGCGGAACCGGTGCTTATCAGCGACGTACGCCCCGAGGTGCGCACAAAAATGATTGATGAGATTCTGGATAACAACGGCTATTTCAGAGGTTCCGCCTCCTACGAGCTTATTCAGGGCAAAAACAAGAAAAAAGCAAGTATATTATATAAGGTGGAAACCGGACCGGAATACCTTATCGACTCCGTGCAGCTGCTGCCTGACACCTGCCATCTGAACCATATGATAGATTCAATATCCGCAAGGAGCACTTATCTCCGCGCAGGCTCAAGGTATTGCACCGATTCACTCTCAACAGAGAGAATAAAGATTGCAAACTTTGTGAGAAACCGTGGCTACTATTTCTTCAAGCCGGATTACATAGAATACCTTGCCGACAGCACTATCAATCCCGAAAGAATCGCAATAAAAATGGTACTTGTGGCTAATGCGCCCAAAGGCTCCTATACAAGGTGGCGCACAGGCACTATCACCACCAGAATCAACCGCAACAAGGGCGGAGGTACTCCCGATACCATAGAGACTCCGCGAGGCACCGTCATTCAGATGATGCCGTCACGTCTGCGCCGCAAACTCATACCCGAATGTATCACATTCCGTCAGGGTAAGATTTTCTCGGTGCGCGACATGAACAGGACACAGACATATCTATCCCGAACCGGTATTTTCAACAATATTGAAATCAATGCCATTCCGGATACCGCTTCCGGTAAAAGAGTGCTCGACGTGCTGATTGACTGCACTTTTGATGCGCCGCTGGAGGCGTCTCTCGAAGTAAACGTAACATCCAAGTCAAACAGTTATCTCGGTCCCGGTCTGTCATTCGGCGTGACTAACAAAAACATCTTTGGCGGTGGTGAACAGCTGAGTCTGAACCTCACCGGGGCATACGAATGGCAGACAGGTCGCGACAGAAAAGGCTCTATCTTCAACTCATACGAAGTAGGCATCAACAGCACTCTCGCCTTCCCGCGTCTGCTTATTCCCGGATTCATATCACATAGCCGCAGGGAACTGAACTGGACAAGAATCGCATTGAATATGGATGTATTGAACCGTCCCCACTATTTCAGAATGGCGCAGTTCAATACCTCCATCAACTACGACTTCAGGCTCAACCGTCGCGCTACAAATACTTTTACACCCTTCAAGCTCACATATACCAAGCTGATGAACTCTACCGCAGAGTTCGACTCCATAATGCATGAGAATCCGGCGATCGCAGAGAGTTTCAAGAGTCAGTTTATTCCTCAGCTCGCATACAGTTTCACTTACGACACAAGCATTGACCGGGACAACTCGATCAACTGGCAGTTTACCGTTCAGGAAGCGGGCAATCTTTTCTGGGCTATCTATCGCGCCTGCGGTGTTAAAGGTGAGAAGCAGCTCTTCGGCACTCCTTTCTCACAGTTTGTAAAAGGCACTACCCAACTGGTTTACAACCGCCGTCTGTGGGGTGACAACTGGCTTGTGAGCCGTATTGCCGTTGGAGCGGCACACGCCTACGCCAACGCCAGTCAGGTGCCGTACAGCGAACAGTTCTATGTTGGAGGTGCCAACTCTATCCGCGCATTCACAGTGCGCAGTGTCGGACCGGGCAGCTACAAAGTGCCCGAGCATCTCATCAACGGCTATTTCGATCAGACCGGTACTTTCAAATTTGAGTTCAACCTTGAATACCGTTTCCCTATTTTCGGTCCGCTTCACGGTGCCGTGTTCTTTGATTCCGGCAATGTGTGGCTTCTAAAAGAGGACCCGTTCCGTCCCGGCGGCAAATTAGAAGGTAAATCGTTCTTCAAGGATCTGGCTACAGGCACCGGTGCAGGATTACGCCTTGATATCGGTATGCTTGTTGTCCGCGGCGACCTCGGTGTCGGTATTCACCTGCCCTATGACACCGGCAAGCGAGGCTACTATAATATGACCTCGTTTAAGAACTCTCTTGCGTTCCACCTCGCCATAGGATATCCGTTCTGATATCTCAGCGCCGGCATAAATGCGATTTTCATTATTTTTAGTAGCAAATTGCTACCAAAACCTGCTAATTCTCACAATTTGCCAGCATTAAGCTACTTTTAAATGCAATATTCCGTTAAATAATATTAATGTGGCGCATTTTTTTACCCAAATGCTTGCTGCATATTATTCCCGGCAGTAATTTTGCACCGTGTTTTTCATGGTATTAGATTTAAGGTTAACAAAAGGTTGATTGTCGGGATGACAATCAATTTTTTTTGTACCTGTCCGAATTTGAATTAATTTGTTTTTTATTGCTTGTGCAAGAATTTCGCACCATCACTCCCATATATTTGCACCAGGCTTATTAAAACCCGTATGTATCATCAATAAAAAAACAAAATGGAAATTATTCTTATCATCATTCTACTCTTAGCATGGTTACCTCAGGCTCTGAAAGACGGGAACCCTAAATAACCTTCTTATCATCTCCACTGCAAACCGATAAACATTACGGAACAAAAAAGCGGAAAAGGCGGGTCTCACGACTCGCCTTTCCCTAATTATTTTTCAGTATGAAATATATTACCGCTGAGCGGTAATGAGTTTAGTCTCGATTATTATTGCGGACGTGTAGCAGCCCAACCGGGAGTCTGCACGATACCGTAGCCAGCATTGATTTCGCTCTGAGGTATCGGGAAGATGATATCCGACATATTCGCATCCTCTATCTCATATTCGATAGCAGGCGCATCATAAGCATACAGGTTGGCTGTTTTACCCCAACGACGCAGATCCCACAGACGGTGACCTTCCTGGAAAAGCTCACGTGCTCGCTCATCCCTGATAAAGTCCATAATCGCAGCCTTGCCGGAGGGAAGATCCGCTACAGACGTGATCGCATTGTCACGCATCGCCACAGTCAAGAGAGCATCCTTTGCATCCGTTTCATTGTTAAGCTGGATATTAGCCTCAGCCTGGATGAGGAACATCTCGGGAGCATTGATAAGGTAGTTTGTCTGGCAGGCAGGGTTTCCACCCTCTACTGCGTTAAATGAACCCTGACCGAATTTACCGCCACCATACCAGGGTACCGTTGCGCCATAATCGTCATAGGAAGTGCCGTCCTCATCCGTCCAATACATTATTGATGTGCGGACATCCTCATCACCGTAGAGGGAAATCAGATAGGGTGAAGGACCGTAGCAGTAAGTTGTGTACAATGTACCGCATGAATTGGCGCTCCAGTTTGTTTTGGTGTCAAGGGCAAGGTAGAAAAGCGACTCCTTGTTTGACCAGGTGGTCGCATAGAGATTCTCGTATGCGGACGCGGTGGTGGCAAGCTCTGTAATACCTGCAAGATCAAGCGCTTCGGTTGCAGCGTCGAGCGCTCCTTCATAGTCCTCGAGATAAAGTTTCACACGAGCCATAAGACCATATACTGACGCGGGAGTGAACACTTCACCTGAGCGGCTATACTGGTCTGCGGCATCGAAAGCTGCAATCGACGCATTGAGGTCATTCAGAATCTGGGTATAGCACTCCCCTACCGATGAACGCTTTACTGCCTGGAATTCCGGCACGGGAGTATCAACGATAGCGACACCGAGCTCGTTTGAGAAATCCTGACCGTTCACCTTAACCTGATGTCCGAAAGTATTGGTAAGAACGAACATCGCATAGGCACGTAGCGCGTATGCTTCCGCCTTATACCGGTAAAGGTCACTTTCATATTCGGGGAAAGAAGGCATCAGTTCATCTGCTCTCTGAATAACACGTGCGGCGTTATCAATCACCTTATAACCATAAACCCAGATATACTGAAAACCGTAGTAGGTATCCAGATAATTGAATTCATATGATGCATTCTGATGGTTATTATCTCCGTTCCAATAAATAATATCTGAAGATAGGTCACCGAGAGTTGTCGCATAGTTTCCGGCGAAATAATACTGGCTCAGACGGTAGTACGCGCCATTGAGAGCCACGCCTACACCATCCGGGGTGGCAAGAAGAGTCTCATTGTCTGTACCGTCGTAAATATCGGTATCGAGGAACTTGTCACCGCATCCGGTTGATGAAACGGTGAGCATAAGTCCCGCCATTGCCTTGATAAATATATTTTTCATAAAACTTGTTTCTTGTAATTGTTTCTAAAAATTGAGTTTAGAATGTAACCTGTACACCACCTGTGAAGGTGAAAGTCGCAGGATACTGCCATGCAATCACACCATCAGAATATGTTTCGGGATTGTAGCCTACGAAGTCAGATGCGGTCCAGGTGTGCACATTGTCGAAGGTTGTATAGAAACGAACCTTTTCCATGAATGCCTTACGGGTGAGCTTGGCAGGAAGAGTGTATCCGAAAGTGATATTGCTCAGACGGAGGAAGCTACCGTTCATCAACCAGCGTGATGAATTTGCCATTGAATTATAGGGATCGCCATAAATATACTGAGGATATTTAGCGTCGGGGGTTTCAGGAGTCCATGAATTGTCAGCAACAATCTGGAGAGGAGTGCGGAGTGACATACCCCAACCGGTGAATGAGTGACCGGTATCCATCACTTTGGAACCGAGACGGTAGTTGAACTGCATAGAGAGATCAAAACCGTAAGCATTTGCGTTGAGACCGAACGCACCGAATACTTTAGGCTCGGCGCTGCCTACATAGCGTTTTGCCGCAGATGTAAACTTGTCTGTTGTCTCATCACCCTCCGCATTGAGATAGTAGAGCGCTTTACCTGTCTCCTTGTCAACACCGGCATATTCGGGCATATAGAACTGACGGTAAGGACGACCCTCCTCTACTATAGTATATGTATCCTCGATAGAGCCGTTGGCGAGCTTGATAACCTTATTCTTGTTCCATGTTATATTTGCAAAAACATTGACAGCAATATCATTATTATAGAATACCGCGCTGTTTGCACCGAACTCAACACCGGTATTACGCATCTTGCCGATATTCTGATATTTGCTGCTGATACCGGTTACATAAGAGAGCGGCACTGAGTAAAGCGCGTCATCGGTGTCATCATTGTAGAAGTCGAATGTAAATGTGGCACGGTTGAACAGCGAGAGGTCAAAGCCGACGTCAAACTTCTTTGAGGTCTCCCAGGTAAGATCAGGATTATTGAACTGCACGGGAACCATACCGGGAACACCCGCATAGTTGTAACCAGCCGCATAATATCCGCGTGAGGCGTAAACGGAAGGTAATGACTGGTTGCCGACAGTACCGTAGCTTACACGGAGAGCGAGATTGGTGAGCGCGCGGTTGCCTTTGAGGAAATTCTCTTCAGTCACGCGCCATTTGCCGCCGACACTCCAGAAGTTACCCCAGCGGTTATTGGCACCGAACACGGAGCTGCCGTCGCGACGGAAAGAAGCTGAAAGGTAATATTTGCCGGCATAGCTGTAGTGGAAATCGCCGAAGTATGATGCAAGACGGCTGTCACTCCTGTAATAGCTGCTGTCGCCCCATGTACCGGCGGTAGCGAGGTCACGCATACCGAGATATGCAAGAGGGAAGTTTTCACCGGAGTAATATTCATTCCAGTAGGTGATACGCTGCATTTCCTGACCTAAGAGGAAATCTACGGAATGATCACCGAAGTTATAATTCCAACCGAGAGTGTTGGTCCATGTGAGAGTTGTAGTGCGGGCGTTATACTGCTGACCGAGACCGTTGTAAGTCATACCCTGCGGGTTATAGACAGCACTCCAGTAGTTGTACTGACGCTGGTCCATCATATTCACGCCGAAATTGGTCTTAGCCCAGATACCTTTGCCGAAATCCACACGCAGCCAGGGATTTGCCACAAGGGTCTGGTTATTTACAGTGTTGAGATCACCAAGATTGGGATCCATAACGGCAAGAGGGTTATAGCTTTTAGGATTATAGATTCGGTCTGCACCCTCACCGATATATGGAGAATCCATCGGTGTCATGGTTGAAACAGCTGCCGTAAGCGGTGAAGCCATAGTACCTGTTGTAGAAGCAGAGAAGCTCTTATTATCAGAATAGCTGTATGTGGAATTGATACCGACAGATAGGAAACGGTATTTGGTATCGAGGTTGATACGACCGGAATAGCGCTTGTTGCTTGAACCGATCACCAGACCTTCAGCATCATTATATCCCAGGCTTACAAAATAGTTGGTTGTACCTACCGAACCGTTGAAAGCAAGATTATAGTCTGCGTAATAACCCTTACGGGTAACCTCATCGACCCAGTTCACGTCAGTTTTACCATCCCATTTATAATAATTATTTGCAAAGAAATCATAACACCAGTCATAAGGACGACCGATACGGGCAGAATATCCTTTTGCAAACATTTCAAGAGTAGTTGCCGCATTGGCGTATTTCATATTGTTGTTTGCTATCGACGTGAAGCCCTGACGGGTTTCGAAAGTAACGTTGAGTTTTGACTGACCGCCTTTCTTGGTGGTGATGACGATGACACCGTTTGCAGCGCGCGAACCGTAAATCGCGGTTGCGGCAGCATCCTTGAGCACTGTCACACTCTCGATATCTGCGGGAT
>CAMWUZ010000054.1 GCA_947177595.1 uncultured Porphyromonadaceae bacterium
ATACAGATAAGGATATACTTGCTGTCGAGCCGAAGGCGTTTTTTATCGACAATACCAGAGTGGAGAAAGATCCCGAGGGAATGTATTGCTCCGATATCAAAATGACTGCAAGCCTTATCGTGTGCCGGAAGCAGCTCAAAAGAAATATTGACCTTCTTGTCAAGGAAAATGTGGGACTCGGAGTGGCGGACTATGTTATCCGACCGATTGCTGAGGCTGAGCTGGTGCTCACTCCTGATGAAAAGCGACTCGGCTGTATGCTGGTGGATTTCGGAGCCGAGACAACCACTGTGGCTATATATCGTCAGGGCAGACTTCAGTATCTGGCAACGATTCCTATCGGATCAAGAAATATTACCCGCGACATCACCACGCAGAATTGTGTGGAAGAGGAAGCGGAAGAAATTAAAATCACTCGCGGAAATGCGTTCTATTCAGGAGAAACTACTGACAATGTGACTATTCCTGAAGTGGAATATTTAGTGGTTCACCGTACTTCGGAAATCATTGCCAATATAAAGGCACAGATTAAATATGCATCGCTCAAGGTTGAAGAACTTCCCGGCGGTATCGTGATTGTGGGAAGAGGTGCCAAGCTCTCTGGATTCAGTGAAAAACTTGCTAAGGAAACCAAGATGAAGGTCAGAACTGGCACAACTAACTCTTCGGCAGTTAGAATAGGCGATAGCCGCATACCCTCTGATGCAGTGGATATTATATCTATTCTGCTTGCCGGCAGTGCTGACCCGGTGGAGTGTCTGGAGCCTAAGCCGCAGCCTGAAATCCAGGAGCCGGAGCCGGCTCAGGTGCCGGTTGAAGAGGTGCCGAGAAACAGAGATGGAAACGGTATCGGAAAGAAGATCGGCAAGTGGTGGCAGGGCATTGCAAACGCCCTCAACACTGAGGAAGAAGGAGCTGATTTCAGCGATGATGATGAATAATATAGCACCAACACTGAAAAAACAACTACACAGAGATGGACGAACTATACAGACAGCAGATGGATGAGCTTGCCGGCAACTTCGAAGTGTCGGATGCAAAGGCTGAGAATAAAATATATATCAAGGCAGTAGGCGTTGGTGGAGGCGGTGGAAATGCCGTAAACTATATGTACCGTCAGGGCATAAAGAATGTTGCTTTTGCGGTGGTGAATACCGATGCCCAGGCACTCGGCTCTTCACCGGTGCCTACAAAAATCACTATCGGTACCGGACTCGGGGCGGGCAATATTCCTCAGGTGGCTAAAGAAGCTGCCGAGAAGGATATGGAGAAAATCCGGTCGCTTTTTGAGGATAACACCCACATGGTGTTTATAACCGCCACTCTCGGAGGAGGCACCGGCACCGGAGCGGGTCCCGTAGTGGCTAAGATAGCGAAAGAAAAAGGACTCCTCACAGTGGGTATTGTCACTATTCCGTTCTATTTCGAGGGCGATTCCAAGATTATCAAAGCGCTTGACGGTGTGGACGAGATGGCAAAATATGTTGACGCGCTGCTGATTATCAATAATGATCGACTGATAGACATTTACGCTGACCTTGATTTCTTCAACGGGTTGTCAAAAAGTGATGAGACTCTCGCAACTGCCGCGCGCTCTATTTCTGAGATCATCACCTCGGAGGGAAGAATGAACTTGGACTTCAAGGATGTGGAAACGACCTTGAAAAACGGTGGAGCCGCAATTATCAGCACCGGCTATGGAGAAGGTCCCGACCGTGTGCGTCAGGCTATCGATGATGCGCTTAATTCGCCGCTGCTTGAAAACCGTGATATTTTGAGCGCCAAGAAGCTGCTTTTCAACATCTATTTCTCTGAAAAGGCTGAAAACAAGTTCAAGATGGGAGAAATGCAGGAGTTCACTAAATTTGTCAAGAGCATAGACTCCAAGGTAGATGTTATATGGGGTGTGAGTGTTGACGATGAACTGGGTGATAAGGTAAAAATTGCGCTCCTTGCATCGGGATTCGAGTTGAACAATCAGCGCGATAGCATTAAGATACCTCATAGTGAATCTGCGCAACTATCAACTGATTCGGCTCCCTCCACTTCCTCTGAAGATATTGAGAGACTTCGTGGCAGATACGGTGAAAAGATAGAGGTATATAACACCAACTATATTATTCTTACCCCTGCGCAGATGGATGATGACAATGTGATCGAGATACTTGAGAGCAGTCCTGCCTACAACCGTGAGAAGAAGATTGTGGAGAGCCTTAAAAATAGCGACAACAGCAATGCCTATCCCGCTCAGATGCCACAGACATCCTCCAAAAACGACTCCGGCAATATCGAAATCGTATTCTGAGGCAAATATATACCCATAACCATAGGAAGCCGACTCCCAGAGCCGGCTTCCCTTATTTAAGTACAGTACCTTACTATTTGAGAGCGAGACCGTCGCGGAAAGCATTGCCGGCACGGGAGCCGAGACGGATGTATCCGTTGTGAATCGGATCAAAGGTGATAAGTTCCATTTTTTCTACATCGGGACGACCGTCCTCCGCGATATATTTCTCATCGCAGACAATGCGGAGAATCTCCGCAACCATGTAAAAACCGCTTTCCGACTCATGAATTTTCTCTTTGATGCGGCATTCCATTGTCATGGGAAAGCAATTGAAAATCGGGGCGTCAACGGTTTCAGCCTTAGATGACTGCCAGCCGGTCTTTGCCATTTTATCGGAATCTTTACGTCCGCTCACCATTCCCACAAAGTCTGCTGCCACAAGAGTATCTACAGTTGCGAATGCCACCGTGAATTCCCCGTTTCTGTTAAGATTATCGGTTGTGGCGTGTGAGCCGAGTGATATGAAAATCTCGTGATAGTCCCATTGACCGCCCCAGGCGGCGTTCATGGCATTGGGAGTCCCGTCGGCATTATATGTGCCGATAATCAGAACAGGCTGTGGAAGCAGCCATGCTGCAGGCTTGAATTCTTTCATTATAAGGGTTGTTCGTTATTAATAGTTAGTTTTTGATGACACGTGTAGCAATCTGTTCGGCAGTCAAGCCGCAAGCACGCTGCACTTCTGTTGCATTGAAGCGATTTAGGAATTCTTTCGGAAGACCGAGATTGACAACCTTTACCGGTGCCTCGCCGAGATAAGATGCTACTTTCTGACCATAACCGCCATCAACGATTCCGTCCTCCGCTGTAATAACCAGGTCATACTCCTTTAGGCTGTCAAGGGTATCGGTATCAAGCACTGAAACATTTCGCGGATTGATGACCGTGGATGAAACACCTTGCTTTTCAAGCAAGTCTGCTGCTTCATTCATGACAGGCAGGAAGGTGCCCACTCCGATTAGAGCCACTTTGCCGCCTTTTCTGACTATTTCATATTCTGCACGGCTGTAATCATCAAGTAGCGACGCATCCGGATTGCTCACCACTGAGCCTCCGGGCTGACGGACTACAACCGGAATCTTTGTTTGCCTGATTGCCCAGCGGAGCATGGAGAGGTATTCTTCCTTTGAGGTCGGTGTGAGTACAAGGAGACCGGGGATATTACTGAGAAGCCCCAGGTCAAAGAATCCGAGATGGGTTTCATCATTCATACCGAACATGGAGCCATAGACCACATTAAATACAGCTGGTTGACGGTTAAGAGCTGCATCCTGGCTGAACTGGTCGTAGGCGCGCTGCAAGAAAGTGCTTACAACTCCGAATACCGGACGTACGCCACCGGCAGCCATTCCCGCGGCAAGATCCACTGCCTGCTGCTCGGCAATACCTACATCCACAAACTGTTTGCCGGCTTGAATTCGGCGATTCTTGGGAAAACCGATTGCTCCCGGGGTACCGGCGGTGATGACAGCTACCTGCGGATTGCTTTTAATCTGCTCAAGCATTTCAGTGGCGAAAATATCGGTGTAGTCTTCACCTGAATCGCTTACAAGAAGCTCTCCTGTTTCAGGGTCAAACGGCATACTCCAGTGAAATTTCTCCTGATTCTCCTCAGCCACTTTCAATCCGAGCCCCTTGAAAGTATTGATGTGCACCACTACCGGACGGTCGGTGTCTTTCACCGATTTAAACATTTCTATGAGGGCTTTGATGTCGTTGCCCGCATGAACATAGCGGTACGCGTAGCCGAAAGAGCGGAAAAGGTTGGGCTCACCCTCGCCGTTGGTATCCCTTAGCATACGTAGGTCCGCATATATGCCCCCGTGGTTTTCAGCGATACTCATATTGTTGTCATTGACCACCACAATGAAATTGGTGCCCAGGGTCGCTCCGAAATCAAGACCCTCGAATGCCACTCCTCCGCCTAGAGAGCCGTCGCCTATCACAGCCACGACATTTTCTTTGCCCCCTCTCATGTCACGCGCTTTGGCGAGACCGGAAGCAAGGGAGATTGCCGATGAGGTATGACCCAGAGAGAATATGTCGTATTTGCTTTCGCGGGGATTCGTGTAGCCTGTAACATCATCATAGTGAGCTACATCCGTAAAAGCATCCATTCTGCCTGTGAGCATCTTGTGAGGATAGGTCTGGTGCGAGACATCAAACACTATCTTATCTTTCGGAGTGTCAAAAACATAGTGCAGTGCGATAACCGCCTCTACCATTCCGAGATTGGGACCGACGTGTCCGCCGTGAGCAGACACTTTGCTGATTAGCGCCTTGCGCATCTGGGCGGCGAGTTGTTTGAGCTCGTCCACATTCATTTTGCGGATAGCATCGGGTGAGGTTATTGAATCAAGATTGATTTTTTCCATAATATGTGAGTTTGTATTCTGAATTATAACGCCTCCGGAATTCAAATGTTTTCAGGACTTCTGATACTCGGTGGGCGACATTCCGGTAAGGTGCTTGAAGTATTTGCCGAAGCTCGACTGATTTGTGAAATTAAGCTCGTAAGCTACCTGCTGAACATTCTTGCCGGAGAACCGCAGGAGGTTCTTTGCCTCAAGCACAACAAATTCATCTATCCACTCAGCTGCGCTCCTGCCGGTGGATTCCTTGACTATAAGCGAAAGGTATTTAGGAGAGATAAAGAGCTTGGATGCATAGAAAGATACCGAGCGCTCCCGGCGATGGTGCTCATGCACGAGCCGGATAAAATCTTTCACATAACTTGAGCGCCTTGATCTCACTGTTGTCGAGGTAGAGTTTTGCGCCGGATGATTCATGGTGAACTGGATGAGCTGATATACGGCAGCCGATATCAGGCAGCGGGAAATGCTTCTCACGCATTTTTCATCGGTATTGGTGCTCGTGTTGGAGTGGATGAGCGAGAAGTACTTGACCATCAGGGCACTCTCCTCAGGGCTTAATTGCATTACGTTTGCCGGACTCGGGGTTACCCGCGCGGCGGTGAGCATATTGATATCGAGATTAATGTCGCGCATAAACGATTCCGATGCAATGAGCACGTATGCGTCATTCTCACCCGTGGCGTTGCGGGTCTGAACAAGGCAGTCCTTTCCGAGAACGATAATATTGTCAGGCTTCAGTGTATAGCGTGTCAGATTAACCTCCAGTTCAATCTCGCCGCAAAGGGTCAGAGCGATGAGCACACCTCCGAGGCGTGTTGGTGCGTTGTTCATGTTGGCAAACAGATTGATGTCTGACATTCTGGCGAAAATATAGTCGGAACCGAGTTTGCTGAACTCGGATGATACCCTTTCCATGCTGCGGGTTGAAATGATGACCTCTTCTTTCATATTGCGTGATTGTTCTTTTTGTGGCTCAAATTTAGCCTAAATAGTCAGAATTCGGGCTATTTATATCCTATTTGTCGTAAAAAAGAGATATTTTAGACAATCTTAACGTTGAGAAAATGAAGTGACTGTTGCGGGTCACGAGACATATGCTCCTATAACATTGTGCTGCGAAACTGCCTGACTATAAGTAAGTATATATTCAGGAGGAGATTGATTTTGTTTCTGGATTGCGGATAGGAGGATTTTAGTTATATTTGCAACTTGTTAGATATGGCTGATTCTCACAAAATATCATCCGGTGATACCGCTGCGAAAGGTAAGTGGTGGAAGCCGATAGTGAAGTATGGTGTGCCTCTTGCCGTTACGGTAGGACTCTGCTATCTGCTTTTCACTCAGGTGGATCTGCATGAGATGCTGAATATTATCCGTACTCAGTGTGATTTCCGGTGGATTCTCGCAGGGCTTGCACTCAGCGTTGTCAGTCATGTAATCAGAGCGATGCGTTGGCGCATTCAGCTCTATGCTTTAGATGTAAAATCGCCGCTTTGGATTATAGTTCTATCGATCTTCGGCACTTATGCGGTCAATCTTATATTTCCGCGCCTCGGTGAGTTTTGGCGTACCGGTTATATTTCCGCACGTCAGAAAGCACCTTTCACTACCGTGTTCGGTTCTATGGTCTGTGACCGCCTCTCCGATACCATAACGGTATTTCTGTTGCTCTTGCTCACACTTGTGCTTGCGCGCCCCCAGATTATTGGCTATCTGAGTCAGAACCCCGCGCTGAATAATGCGGTTTCAGGTGTGCTTTCGTCTCCCTGGACATGGATCGCTGTTCCGGCACTGGTTATAGTGCTGTGGCTTGTCTGGAAATTTAGCCCTGACAATAAGGCGGTGCGGGCGGTGAAGAATCTTCTGGCTGGTATCTGGGAAGGTTTTGCCGTTATAGGCAAAATGAAGGGTAAGGGCAGATGGCTGCTTTACACTCTGCTGCTGTGGGGATGCTATTTTTTTCAGCTATATCTCGCCTTTTTCGCGTTTCCGGCAACGGCGCAGGTTATTGCACGCTACGGTATAATAGCCGCGCTCGTATGCTTCGTGCTGTCAAGCATATCAATGGCAGTGCCGTCAAATGGCGGCATCGGTCCATATCAGTGGGCACTGATATTCGGACTCGGTATGTATTCTGCCGGTATTCCCGAATTGACCGTTGATTATGCCACTGCGTTCGCCAACTTAGTGCTGTGGTGCAACACCATGCTGCTGATAGTGCTCGGTATCATTACCTTCATAGCGATAACACTTGACAAACACCATACAAAAAAATTACTCAGACAAAATGAATCTTGACGACCATAAAGATTATTTTCTTGAAGAGGATGAGCCTGCGCCGGAAGTGCCTCAGGGCGGAGTGATTGATTTTACTCCCGGTAAGCCTGCGGTACCTGCAACAGGAGAGTCTGTGCCGAAAAAAAAGCGCAAGGGACGTAAGTTTCTCGCATGGCTAATCACCATTGCGGTTCTGGTGCTTGCCGGTATATTTTTTGTGCGTTATTTTAACCCTTATGCGGTGGAAGCGCGAACCACCGGGTATGTTACAGAGTTTGAGAAGAGAGGCATTCTTTTCAAAACCTTCGAGGGAACTATGGCAACCGAGAGCGCGCTTGCAGATTCGTCGAAGATTTATGACCGGAATTTCACATTCACGGTGCCTGATGAGGTTTTGGCGCGCAAGATTCAGAATCTGTCAACCGGCACACCTCGTAGGCTCACACTCGTGTATGAGAAATACTACGGTATGCTTCCCTGGAGAGGCGGGTCCACCAATGTTGTGACGGCAGTTTTAGAAGACTAACAAATAAACGAATATATAATTTACACTAATACATAAATTTATGTCAGAAATTAAATGCATCGGTATTCTCACCTCTGGAGGTGATGCTCCCGGAATGAACGCCGCAATCCGCGCCGTTACCCGCTCGGCTATTTTCAGCGGTTTCAAGGTTAAAGGCATTTACAGAGGATATAAGGGTCTTATCTCGGATGAGATTCAGGAATTCAGAACCCAGAATGTGAGCAATATCATTCAGATGGGCGGTACCATTCTCAAAACCGCGAGATGCCCGGAGTTTGCAACTCCCGAGGGTCGGCAGCTTGCATACGACAATATCCGCCGTCACGAGATTGACGCTCTCGTGGTGATTGGTGGTGACGGTTCGCTCACCGGTGCGAGGGTATTCGCCAACGAGTTCAATTTCCCCTGTATCGGTTTGCCCGGCACCATTGACAATGACCTGTATGGCACCGATACCACTATAGGCTATGATACCGCCCTAAACACCATTATGGAGTGTGTCGATAAAATACGTGACACCGCAACCAGCCACGAGCGTCTGTTCTTTATTGAGGTAATGGGTCGCGATGCCGGCTTCCTCGCCCTGAACGGCGCTATCGCGTCAGGAGCAGAGGCTGCTATTATTCCTGAAATTTCAACTGAGGTTGACCAGCTTGCTGAACTTATCGAGAACGGTTTCCGCAAAAGTAAAAACTCATCGATAGTGCTTGTTGCCGAGAGCCCTGTTACCGGAGGTGCTATGGGAATGGCTGAACGTGTTAAGAACGAATATCCCGGATACGATGTTCGCGTGTCTATCCTTGGACACCTGCAGCGAGGCGGCTCTCCCACGGCTCATGACCGTATCCTCGCATCGCGTATGGGTGCCGCTGCAATTGATGCGCTTATGGATGACCAGCGTAATGTGATGATCGGTATCAAAAACGACGAAATCGTTTATGTGCCGTTCTCAAAGGCTACCAAATACGACAAGCCTATAAATCGCGCGCTGCTTGATACTCTGCGCCGCCTATCTATCTGATATGGCTCTGCCGGAGGGCTTTGTAGAAATGATAGAGGGGTATCGGTTTCCGCAGTTCAGCGGACTTGCCGATACTCTTGCCAACACCGCGCCAGAGGTGTCGGTGCGTATTAACCGGGCAAAATTTACCGGTGCTCTGCCAGTTGCCGATCAGGTAGCGTGGTGGAGTTCCGGTTTTTATTTTCCGGAAAGAGGTTCTTTTACTTTTGACCCCCGACTACACCAGGGTCTGTATTATGTTCAGGATGCTGCATCGATGTTTATCGCGCATATAGCCCGGTTCCTTGCCGGAGGAAAACCGGTGAAATGGCTTGATGCTTGCGCGGCTCCCGGTGGTAAGACCACGGCGGTGATAGATGCCTTGCCTGAAGGTAGCGTTGTGGTTGCAAATGAATTTGTGCATACCCGCGCGGATATTCTGCGTGAAAATCTTGCTAAATGGGGCTATCCCGACGTCAGAGTCACCAATGCCGATACCAAGATATTCAGGAAGTATAAAGGGCTTTTTGATGTGGTTGCTGCGGATGTGCCATGCTCAGGCGAGGGCATGATGAGAAAAGATCCCGAAGCGGTGGCGCAGTGGAGCGGTGCACTGGTTGAATCCTGCGCCGGAAGGCAGAGGGAGATTGTCGCCAATCTGTGGGAATCACTTGCCCCGGGAGGGTATTTTGTTTACAGTACCTGCACATTCAATCGTGTTGAGAATGAGGAGATGGTGCAGTGGATAGTTGATGAATATGATGCCGAGACTGTTGATATTTCTGTAGATGAGTCGTGGGGAATAGCTCCGGGTATAGAC
>CAMWUZ010000055.1 GCA_947177595.1 uncultured Porphyromonadaceae bacterium
GTTATATATGTCCGTGTCAATGACAGAGCATTGCGGATTGACTCTCAGCCCGGTGGAGACCCCTGCGGCAAGAGCCTGCGGTGCATAGCGTTTAGCCTGTTCGAGGGAGTTGAATGTGATATGGGAGGAACCGGCGATATATCGGTTGATTGTCTCGTCGGTATATGCCGGACAATATGAATGAGCATCTCCGCCCAGGGTGGTATTGCCGAGTTCCAGCTCATTGAGCGAGGATGCCGTGAAATCGCGGCAGTATTCGCCGATGATATCAAATGTCTTCCACAAAGCGTTGGCTTTGAACGCCATGATTATCTTGGCTCCCGATTCTTTACTTACATTGCTGATGAGTTGCAGGTTTCTGCGCAGTCTGTCCTCATACACGATGTAGCATGGGGTAGGAATTGTTTCCGGTGTAAGATTGTTGCTCATTCCAGAATTTTAAATCGTGCGAATTTAAGAAGCAGCAGTTTGCTGCCGGTGTTGTCGAACTCTACTGTTATACGGGCTTCTGTTTGAGAGGTATCTACACCCGTGATGGTTCCCGTGCCGAAGCGGGAATGCTCTATTCTCATTCCTTCGCTCAGCGAATCGGCGTTATGCTTGTTCTCTGCGCCGGCAGCCGATGATGAGGAAGAAACCGGTACTCTTTTTGCCGATGACTGAGACGGTGAGGAATAGCGCGGTGACTGGGAGTGGTAGGATGACCGGAAGTTCTCGAAACTCGGGCGGGGAGCGTTGAGGCTCGCGCCGCTTATCAGATCAAGATATTCCGGGTTTATATCACGCAGGAAGCGGGATGGGGAGCACATCACGGTCTGACCGTTGCGGTAGCGCGAAGAGGCATAGCTTATCATACAGAACTGCCGGGCGCGGGTGATAGCGACATACAGCAGTCTGCGCTCCTCCTCAATCTCGGCGAGAGATCCGTTTGCCATGGCGGAAGGAAAAAGATCTTCTTCCACTCCCACTATGAATATATTGTTGAATTCCAGTCCTTTTGCTGCATGAACTGTCATAAGCGTAACTCTCGCCTCTATCGAATTGTCATTATCTTGGTCGGTTGCGAGAGAAATTCCTGCGAGATAATCTGTCATGAGATTGTTTTCAGAGCCCTGCTCACGCTGCTCATCGACAAATTCTTTCACGCCGTTGATTAGCTCGGACAGGTTTTCCTGCTTGGAAATGCTCTCAGGAGTGCGGTCATGAATCAGCATACTCATCAGCCCGGTGCGCTCTATGATGCGTTTGGCTACTGTCTCGGCATCATTGCCTTCACGGTTCAACTGAATAAAACCGCTTATCAGTTCGCGGAAACCGTCAAGTTTTTTCAGGGTGCCTGCATTGGCATTGAGATTGTAGCCTGCCGGGTCTTCGAGCACTTTCCACATACTCACATTCTCATCTATAGCGCGTCTCACTATTTTTGCCACGGTGGTTTCACCGATACCGCGTGACGGGAAATTGATAATGCGCTTAAGCGCTTCATCATCGTCCGGATTAACACTCAGGCGGAAGTAAGCTATCGCATCTTTCACCTCCTTGCGCTGATAGAAAGAAAGACCTCCGTAAATTCTGTATGGTATATTCCGTTTTCTCAGCGATTCCTCCAGTATTCGGCTTTGTGCGTTGGTGCGGTAGAGTATGGCGAACTCATCGAAACTGTCCCCCGATACCATTTTAATTTGTGAGATACGGTTCGCCACAAGGAAACTTTCTTCAAAATCGCTGTAGCTCTGCACCACCTCGATTTTTTTGCCCGGTTCTTTCTCCGAGAAAACATGTTTGCGAATCTGCTCCGTATTTTTTTCTATGAGTGAGTTGGCTGCGTTGATGATATTCTGGGTGGAGCGGTAATTCTGCTCCAGCTTGAAGATTTTCAACGACGGATACGCATTCTTCAGATTCAGGATATTGCGGATGTTCGCTCCACGGAAAGAGTAAATGCTCTGAGCGTCGTCACCAACAACGCATAGGCTCTGGTTCTCTTTGGTGAGCTGACTCACGATCACGTGCTGGGCAAAATTGGTGTCCTGATACTCATCCACCAGAATATATCTGAAAAAATCCTGATAGTGCCGAAGTACATCCGGATTGTCTCTCAGCAGCAGATTGGTGTAATAGAGAAGGTCATCAAAATCCATTGCGCCGGCGGCAACGCATCGGTCGCGATAAATTCTGTAGATGGCGTAGGTCTGCGGGCGTCGGGAGTTTTTGTCAGCCTCCATAACATCAGCGAGTTTCGCATATTTTTCAGGAGAAATCAGGGCGTTTTTTGCTGATGATATAGCCGACAGTACGGTTGATGCTTTGTATATCTTGTCATCAAGACCCATATCCTTGATTATGGATTTGACTAGCGATTTGCTGTCGGCGGCATCGTAAATAGTGAAATTGCTCTGATATCCCACCCTTTCGGCATTGGAGCGGAGCATTCGTGCGAAAATACTGTGGAAAGTGCCCATCCACAGTTTACTTGCCGTGGGAGCGCCTACAAGCTGCTCGATGCGTTCTCGCATCTCTTTCGCCGCCTTGTTGGTAAAGGTAAGGGCGAGTATGCGCCACGGCTCATAGCCGCAGTTGAGCAGGTGGACTATTTTATATGTGAGCACTCTGGTCTTGCCCGAGCCGGCACCGGCAATCACAAGCGCGGGTCCGTCGGTATATGTCACAGCCGCTTGTTGTGGCTTGTTGAGTTCGTCAAGATAGTTTCGGTTCATCCCTACAAAGGTAAAAAGAATCCCCCGAAAGAACAAAACCGGCACACCACCTCAATGAAAACGTATGAATACAATTTTTTTTGCAAAAAAATTTGCAGATTAAAAATGTTGTTGTAACTTTGCAAACAGAAATCGTCAACAAACCCAACGGTTAGTCATTAATAAATGGCAAGAAGTCCTTTGACATAGATAAAAGATGTATATAATGGATATGAATGTTCCGGTTTTGGATTAAACACACTGATTACTGCTCCGGAGAGTAATGCTTCCAAGCCCTGCTGACTCATTTTGATACCTTTATCTTCTGCTCCATGCCGATGACTGATGACTGACTAAAAAACAGAGACTATGAATAACATACCTACTGATGACTGACAACTCGCATAGCGGCTCACCCGCCATGTTGTTCACTGACCCCGGGAATACCTTCACGCTCATAGGTTGCGAAGAAAGATCTGGCTATGAGGTAAGGAAAACAAAGGCAGGCGCGGATTGAATTATCTCCCGAGCAACAGGCTCCTCTTCCATTACAGACGCTAAAAAATCTCTTCAGTTCTGAACTGCGACCGGTTATTTATGGAATCTGCCACCACACTAAGCGCGCTTAACAAATTACCCTCGTGATTAACACAAACGGAATACTGCCTATGAAATAAACCTGAATAGAAACACCATTGACGATTTCTAACCTTGAAGCGGTGTGTCAGCCGGCGGACTGACACACCCTCTTGAGGTTTGTTTTTTACAAAAAAAGCGGAGAAAAGATATGAATCTCTCCTCCGCTGGTTATTTGAATTTGATTAGGGAATTTGAATTATCTGAGTGTACCTGCCTCAGCCTGTTGAATCATCTGCTGGTTGGCGGTAATGTAGATTTCTACGCGGCGGTTCTGGGCTCTGCCTTCGGGCGTGGCGTTGGATGCCACATAATCTGTCATAGGCAGACCTTCGGCGCTGAGTCGGCTGGCTGCTACACCGCTGTTGAGCAGGTAGTTTCTCACTGCGTCGGCACGACCTGTAGCTACTCTCTGGTTCACCGCCATTGTGCCGGTATCATCCGTGAAACCGAAAATCTGAACGTTGGTTTCGGGGTTGTTGAGAAGTGAAGATGCAAAGGATGTGAGATCCTGACGCGCTGACTGGCTGAGAGTTGTGCCGTTGGTGGGGAAGAGTATGCCGCCGTTGAAAGTCACCTTGATAGCCTGAAGACCGTTCTGGTCCTTGACCGCTTCAACCTGTGCCTTTTCGGCGAGTTCTTTCTCAAGTTCCGCTTTCTGTTGGTCCATTCGTCTGCCTATAAGTGCTCCGGCTCCTGCACCTACTGCCGCGCCGATCGCGCTGCCTATGCCGGCTCCTTTGCCGCCGCCGATTATAGCACCGAGTCCGGCACCCACGGCTGCGCCACCGCCGCCACCGATTAATGCTCCTTTACCCATACCGGTAAAACTGCTGCAGCCTGATGAGGCGAGCAAACAGAGCGAAAGCGCTCCAATGGTAAAAATGTTACTTTTTTTCATAAGTCAAAATATATTAAGTACCGTTGGGCTGATATTCTTCGCTCACAATCGGCATAGGTTATAATTTCTATACAATCGCCGCATATAAAAGGTTCTGAAAAAAATGAATATGTAATTTTTATGCGGTAAATTTAAATTATTTATTAATTTTGTAGCATAAACATAGTTGAAGAAATGACCCGTTTGTCCTCTATACGATCTGATCGCGGCTCCGGTCTGATATATCACATTGGTGCTCTGATTGCTGTCACTGCATGGGGCGGCTCGTTTATTTGCACCAAAGTTTTGCTGAATAACGGTATATCTGCTGTGGAAATATATTTATTCAGATTTTTTCTTGCATATATATTCACTTTGCTCATCTGTCCGCGACCCTTTCTTTCAAGAAGTGTCAGAGATGAGTTGCTGTTTGTTCTCTGTGGAATATGTGGAGGTTCGGTCTATTTTATTGCTGAAAACTTGGCGGTTGAATACACGCTTGTAAGCAATGTGTCTCTTATAGTTACCCTCTCGCCGCTGCTCACGACTATACTGGTGTCTCAGATGTATAAGAGCGAGAAAATTGGCAGGGGAGTGGTGATTGGCTCCCTGATAGCGCTTGGAGGTGTGGCGTGTGTGATTTTCAACAGCAGCATCTCGCTTGAAGTTAATCCTATAGGCGATATGCTTTCGCTTCTTGCCGCTGTATGCTGGGCGGTTTACAGTGTTGTGCTCAGGCCGTTAAGCAGCACATACAGCACATGGTTCATAACCAGGAAAACCTTCTTTTACGGTCTCATCACCGCCCTTCCGTTCCTTATGATAGACAAGACACGTATGTCGCTCTCATCCCTGCTTGTGCCGGAGGTTGCCGGAAATCTTCTGTTTCTCGGACTGTTTGCATCATTGGTGGCCTACCTCCTTTGGGGCGCGGCGGTTAAATATCTCGGCGCTATAAAAACAGGTAATTACTTGTATTTCAGTCCTATAGTCACTCTTGTGCTTTCGGTGTGGCTGCTGAATGAAAAAGTTTCAGTTGTAGGGTATATCGGATGTGCGCTTATTCTCGGTGGTGTGATTGCAAGCGAAAAGATTGGCAAGAATTCACGCACCAACAGTGATGCCACTCCCCACTGATCGTTCAGCGCCCCTCGAGAAAATCCAGTTCCTCGATAAGCGTTTCCGATACTCTTTGGGTAAGGGCGCATCTCTTCCGGGCCTCTTCGCTGATTCTGTCGCGGAATTCGCGGGCGGGAGAGGGTAGGAGATTCCACAACATTCTGATGCCGCCATATCGCATCATTTCATCCTCACGGTCAAGAGCTTTAGATGCTATCTCGGCGGCAAAAGGCAGCTTGCGCAGAAGTTTATGGCATAAAATATCAGTAACCTCGGTGGATTTGCTCTTTGCAAGCCATTCAAGTGCGATGTCTGTCGTCATCTCTTCAGGCGGAAACAGCATAGGTGCTATGAGCATACTTTCCCGGCATCTGCTGTCCTCATAAAGACTGCGGGCAAGCGCCAGATTTTTGCCTGTTTTAGCCGCTATTTCATCAAGCTGGGGCAGATTCACCCCGAAAATTATAGGGAAAGGTGAGCCCGCTTTGCGCAGAGAGTCAGCCACAATACCGTTTCGCATAGCGAAAAGATTGCGCTTGATTGTCTGCATTTCGTTGAATTGTGTCATGGATTCTATTTTGAGGCAAAGGTACAAAAAAGCACGTTGCATAATTCCGCCAAACAGATTATCTTTGCACATTGTAAGAATTATTCCGGAACGGAAATTAATAAAACTCTTCGCAATGGTTTTGAAAAGGATGGTTTTGGCGGCTATGGCTGCTATCGTGTTGTCCGTGAGTGCTCAGTCACCCATTGACAATCTTCCTGTTAAGATTATAAACGGCACCGCTTACCGATATTATGAGGTTGGCGCCAAAGAAACGATATACTCTATCGCAAGAAAGTTCGAAATATCCCAGGACGAGCTGATGAGGCTCAATCCGTCGGTAGCCGATGGCTTGAAAGCCGGGCAGACTCTTTATTTCCCTGTTTCGGAAGGCTCTTCAGCAAGAATCCACACGGTAAAGAGCAAGGAAACGCTCTATGGCATCGGCAAAATGTATGGTGTTACTCCCGAGCAGCTGTGCGAGTGGAATCCAGGGGCGGTAGATGGCATACGTGCAGGCGAGCAGCTTATTGTCAGTGCACCCGTGCAATTGCTGGGGATGCCTGTTCAGCAAACAATAACCGTGGAGAATCCGGAGGCATATATTATTAAAGACGGAGAAACCTTATATTCCATCGCGATTGCAAAATCCACAACTGTTGACGCTATTCTTGCCGCCAATCCCGGTCTTGACAGAAATAATTATCAGGCGGGCACGGTAATAGCTTTGCCGTTATCGTCTCAGACTGGATTGACGGAGCTGGTTGAAGCACCAGTGGCGGTAGTGATCAAAGAGTCGGAGACCGCCCCGGTTGATACTGCCGCACTCCCGGTGATATATTCTCAGGTTGAGGATACCGCACCCGCAGAAGAAACCGTGGTTGACTCTGTCGGCGCTATCAATATCGCTATAACCCTTCCGTTCATGCTGTCCGGTGACGAGCAGAGCCGTCAGGCGCAACTCTATACCGAATTTTACAAGGGATTCCTTCTTGCCGTTGACGAGATGAGAGATTGCGGCACACCTATTAATATCATCACCTTTGACAGCTCGGATCCTGCCGGTATCGACGGGATATTGGCTGATGCCCGTTTGAGAAATGCCGGTGTCATTATCTCGTCCGATACCCAGACTCAGCTCGATGCAATCGGCAAATTTGGCAGAGAAAACGGTATTGATGTGCTGAATCTCTTTGTTGTCAAAGATGAGGACTATCTGACTAATCCCGCGTTGATGCAGGGTAATATTCCTCATCACGCGATGTATGAAAAAGCTATCGACGGGCTGATGAAGAAGATAGGTAGCCATATACCTGTGATTCTCACCCGTAATAACGGAGAGAAAGACAAGGAAGAGTATATCGGGTTGCTGAAAGCGAAATTGACGGCAGCCGGTATTGAATTTAAAGAGATTGCCTTTGACGGCACGATGAGTGCCTCAGCTCTTGAAGAACTTGATGCCGATAAACAGTATGCCTTTATTCCGGGTAGCGGCAAGCAGGTGGAGTTGAACAGAGTTCTCCCCGCGATTATCGAGTTTAAGTCCTTATCGACTGTGATTGACCCCGTGATGGTGTTCGGCTATCCCGAATGGATTACGTTCCGTGGAGAAACCCTCACCAATATGCACAAGGCGAATTGCGTGGTTTACAGCAGATTTTTCACCGATTCGGAGAGTGCGACAGTGAAGCAGGTTGAAAACCGCTTTAATGAATGGTATGGAACACAGATGGCTAACTTCATGCCGCGTCAGGGGCTGTTTGGCTATGATGCCGGTATGTTTGTAATCAACTGGCTCAGATCAGGAAGCAAAGAGCCGGTCGATTGGGAAGGTTTGCAAAATGGTTTTGACTTCGAGAGCATTCCCGGCGGTGGAAAAGTTAACGGCAAACTCTATTTCATAAACTATCTCCCCGGCGGACTGATAGATAAAACCTCCCTGTAACCACACTTACCCTCCTCCTTAAAGTCCTTAATGACCCTAAAGACCTTAACCCAATCCGCAGGAACAACTTGAACAGGTATCATACAATAAACTCATCCATCTCCGTTTTATAATTATGATTATAAGGACAATATTATTGTTGATATCCCTATTCTTGACTTTTTTTGTAGCCCCAGCACTAGAAGTCGGAGATTTGTTTACAGTTGGCGATCTTAAATACAAATATATTGGGAACGGAGAATGTGCTGTTGGGTATAACGATATTGCTCCAAATCCATTGATCATTCCATCTACAATTACTTATGAAGGTGAGACTTTAACTATCACACGAATTAACTCTAGAGCATTCGAGTTTGCTTCAAACAAACAATTTACAGGTGACCTGGTTATTCCGCCCACAGTTAAAGCTATTGAACAGTATGCATTTATGGGATGCAAATTCTCCGGAAAGCTTATCTTACCGGAAGGTCTGAAAGTAATTGAGAATAACGCATTTAGAAGTACTGTTTTCTCCGGTCATCTTACCATTCCAAACTCATTAATATCTATAGGTTATAATGCCTTTAGTTTTTCTAAGGGATTTACAGGATTGACATTAGGGAATTCTCTTTTAGATATAGGCGGAGGGGCATTTTTAAGCTGTGGCAGTTTAAAGGGGGATTTAATCATACCTGAATCTGTTACTAGTATAGGGGAAGAGGCATTTAAAGAGTGCACCGGATTTACAGGACTCACCTTAGGCAATTCTGTTGATACTATTTATGACGGTGCTTTTTATGGATGTAACAATTTTAGGGGAGAACTGATTCTACCTGAATCACTAAAAAGGATGGGTAAACGAGTATTCCAGAATTGTTCCGGATTCACGGGACACCTCAGAATTCCCGATTCAGTGACTTTCTTTGACAGTTACACATTTCGCAACTGTAGTGGCTTTACAGGAGTCACATTAAGTAACTCATTAGTGTTAATACCGGGAAACGCATTCTGTGACTGTACCGGATTGACCGGTGAATTAAAAATACCCAAAACGGTTGATAGAATATATGGAGGAGCTTTTTACAACTGTTCAGGTCTGACAGGGCACTTACATCTTCCCGCTACTAAAATAATGGGAGGTAATATTTTCCAAAATTGTTCCGGCTTTACAAGTGTTACATTTGAAAATGGACTTGATTCAATAGCTCATCATTCATTTTACGGTTGTACCGGACTAACCGGAGAACTTAAATTTCCAGAGACAGTAAGTTTTATTGGAGAGGGTGCATTTGCCAATTGTACAGGACTATCGGGAGAATTGAAGATTCCTGATTTGGTGACATCTTTAGAAA
>CAMWUZ010000056.1 GCA_947177595.1 uncultured Porphyromonadaceae bacterium
GTTCTGAATTTCATTGATTTTCAGCCGGAACTAATTGTCAGCAATCCACCGTTTTTCTCTGACTCACTGCTTTGCGAAAATAATGAAAGGACTCTTGCGCGACACGAAGGGAGCCTTAATTTCAACAGTCTGATAGCATTCGGTAGCACTTCATTGGTTTCTTATGGCAAACTTGCGTTCATCTCACCAGCGGAGAAAGAGCAGGATATCGAGTTTTGCGCCGTTATGAAGCGTATGTATATACATTTAAAAACATATGTACGGACAGTCCCCACAAAAAATCCCAAGAGAATATTGTGGCTTTTAGGTAAAGAGCCGGTTCAACCCATTACACGGACTTTGTGCATAAAAGATACATCCGGTAATTATTCCCAAGAGTATATTCAACTCACAAAAGACTTTTACTTACACTTATGAATAATCTGCAATTTAATATTGATGTTTCAAAAAGGGTAATCCTCTTTATCTGTGCATCACTTCTCTGCATCATTCTTGGCAGCGTAATTGTGCAAGTGGTGATACAGGGAGGAATGACTACTCCAAGAGTTAGAATAGCTACTGTATTTCAGGATATTACTTTTTTCATAATGCCTGCAATCATCACCGCGATAATATGTTGCAGACAGCCAGCAGATTTTCTTATGATAAAGAATGTCCCGAAATTCGGGCTGATTTTATTGACGATAGGTATCATTGTCGCTTCAGTGCCAATGATGAATGCGATTATCGAGTGGAATATGTCCTTACAATTACCTGAGAATATGCATGGGATTGAAGAATGGATGAAAAATTCCGAGAAAAATGCGATGAAATTTACTGAAATCCTAATAGGTGGTAGCGGAATCAAAAGCTACATAGCTGCATTACTGATTGTTGGTGTTTTAGCCGGATTCAGCGAGGAATTGTTTTTCCGAGGAACCATTCAAAGATTATTCACCACATCCGGAGTGAACCTTCACCTGGCAGTATGGACTACTGCGTTTATATTCAGTGCTATCCATCTTCAATTTTACGGATTTATTCCCCGCCTTATGTTAGGTGTGTTTTTCGGTTATGCAGTTGCGTGGAGCGGTAATCTATGGCTGGGAATAATCGCTCACTTCACAAATAATGCTATCGCTGCCACCGGAATGACTATAGGAAAGGGAGCCGATATTGCATCACAAATGCAGCCCACGATTGAAACTACCGGCTTGGTAATGCATAAAACAGGAACTTTAGCAATTGTATTCAGCGTACTTCTTACCGGAATACTGATTTATATATTCAAGAGGGTCAGTCAAACTTCTTGCGACTGAATACAAAGTAGCGACCGAGATACTTTTCTCTAACGACCGGGTTCTCTGCCAGCTCTTCAGATGTGCCTTGAAACAGAATCTTACCTTCAAACAAAAGGTATGCTCTATCAGTGATACGCAGAGTTTCCTGCGCATTATGGTCGGTAATAAGAATGCCTATATTCTTACTCTTCAATCTATATACCACCTCCTGAATTTCTTCTACAGCAATTGGATCCACGCCCGCAAAAGGCTCATCAAGCATAATGAAACTGGGGTCTATAGCGAGACACCGCGCTATCTCCGTGCGTCTTCTTTCTCCTCCCGACAATCTGTCACCAAGATTTTTACGTACCTTTTGCAGGCTAAATTCGTTGATGAGGCTTTCCAGTTTCTCCTGCTGATACTCTTTAGAGGTATCCGTCAACTCCAGAACAGCCTTGATATTATCCTCCACGCTCAATTTTCTGAAAACAGAAGCCTCCTGAGCGAGATAACCTATCCCTTTCTGCGCTCTTTTATAAACAGGGTCTTTGGTTATATTCAAATCATTCAGATATATCTGTCCGGCATTAGGCGTAATCAAACCTACCGTCATATAAAATGTAGTAGTCTTACCGGCACCGTTAGGACCTAAGAGACCGACAATTTCTCCCTGAGAAACATCTATCGATACATTATTGACGACAGTGCGCTGACCGTATTTCTTAACCAGATTCTCTGTTCTCAGTACCATTTTACCGTCACAATCCTTTTTTTCTTCAGAAATAGTCTCCGCTTCAGTTACTGTTGAAATTTCTTTTGGAGCTTTATTTTTATTGAATTTGAATGCGATAGCCATAATGAACAGTTATTTTTTTGTCAATGCCGCCTTTTTAAGTCTCGCCTCGATATAATCGACCAATAAATTGATAGCCACTGTATTCGCACCTCCCTGTGGCACTATCAAATCAGCATAACGCTTAGACGGCTCAATATACATTGAATGCATGGGTTTAAGAACATCCTGATATCTGTCTATCACAGCTTGTGGAGTTCTACCTCTTTTCACGCAATCTCTAGATATGACACGAATCAGACGATCATCAGCATCAGCATCAACAAAAACCTTGACATCAAGCATATTTCGCAGAATCGGGTCTGTCAATACAAGGATACCTTCAACGATAACCACATCACGAGGGGAAACCCGGACTGTCTCTGTCTGACGGGTACAGGTCAGATAGCTATATGTGGGCATCTCCACGGTTTTACCATCTTTGAGTTCATTGAGTTGCTTTACAAGGAGCTCCCATTCAATAGATGCCGGCTCGTCAAAATTGACTTTTGTACGTTCCTCCATAGGTAACGCGCTCAAATCACGATAATAGGAATCCTGCGGGAGTACCGCTACTTCTCCAGGGGGAAGACTTGATATGATTTTATTGACAACGGTTGTTTTACCTGAACCGGTTCCCCCGGCTATACCTATTACCAGCATTATCTCAATATAATTTAATCATTAACCAGATGACGCTTTTCACATCTCACAATTCTACCAGGGAACTGCTGCACAAAATTCAGATTATGAGTAGCCATAACCACGGCAGTGCCTGATTTAGATATTTCATGCAATCTCCTGACAATCTGCTCACCCGTAGCCGGGTCAAGATTCCCTGTAGGTTCATCGGCAAGAATCAAGCGAGGCTTATTGAGCATCGCCCTTGCAATAACGATTCTCTGCTGCTCACCGCCACTGAGTTCATGTGGCATCTTATATGATTTATTGAGCATCCCAACCTCAGAAAGGACTTCATCAATACGTTTGTCTATGTCATTTTTATCCTTCCAGCCGGTAGCAGCAAGCACAAAACGGAGATTTTCGTAAACATTTCGGTCATTAAGCAATTGAAAATCCTGAAAGACTATCCCTATCTGCCTGCGCAACATCGGAATATCCCGGTTTCTTATACTTGTCAAATCGTAACCAAGCACTTCCGCTGTTCCCGCTGCAACAGGTATTTCCGCATACATTGATTTAATCAGTGAGCTCTTGCCGCTACCGACTTTACCTATAAGATAAACAAATTCTCCCGCTTCAAGGGAAAAATTGACATCTTTAAGAACTATCAAATCCTTACGATGGAGTTCCACACTCCGATATGATGCAATCTCTTTCATCAGAATCCCATTTCAGAGAGGAATTTAATGCGCATAAGCCTTATTTCATCCTCAGTATATTCATCTCCGAACGCTCTGAACGCCTCGGCTATATCTCCACTCTCGCTGTTTTTGAAGAAATCAAATATTTCCTCCTGCTGTTCCTCATCAAGAATCTCATCTATATAATAATCTATATTGATTTTAGTGCCGGAGTTTACAATGCCCTCAATATTATCAATGAGTTCCGAGAACTCCAACCCTCTTGATTCTGCAATCTCTTCAAGAGGCACTTTAAAGTCAATCGATTGAATGATAGCGATTTTAACCTTACTCTTATTAGCGACGCTACGCACAACCATGTCTTCAGGACGCTCAATCTCATTCTCTTCAACATGACGGCAGATAACTTTTATAAAATCTTCACCGTACCTCTTAGCTTTACCGGCACCTACTCCGGTGATTGCGGCAAGTTCTTCAAGAGTAATGGGATAAGTAGTAGCCATCGCCTCAAGTGAAGGATCCTGAAAAATGACATACGGCGGCAAATTAACACTCCGAGCCACTTTTTTACGTAGATCCTTCAGTATCGAATATAGTTCGGGGTCTGCGGCACACCCGCTTCCGCTCTTCACTGCTTCCGGTTCTTCTTCCTCGTTTATCTCATTATCTTTCACAATCTTAAATGACGTAGGATTTTCAAGGAACTTTTTACCCATATCAGTAACTTTCAGCACACCGTAGCTCTCAATATCCTTGTCTAAATATCCGGCAATAATTGCTTGACGAATAACTGAATTGAGCGTACGCTCATCGGCGGAAGGAGTGATACCGAATACCTCAAGGTCATTATGGGCATATCTCCTCACCTCCGCGGTGGTTTTGCCGCGCATTATATTTATTATATGGTCTGCCTTAAACTTTTCATTAAGCGCAACAATAGTTTCTATCGCAGCACACAATTCATCTTTAGCTTCCACTTTTTTCTTTTGTTTTTTACAATTGTCGCAATTACCACAAAATTCTTCTTCTCTTTTTTCTCCGAAATAATGAAGTAATGATACCCTTCTACATAGACTTGATTCCGCATAGCTTGCCGTTTCAGCCAAAAGCTGCCTTCCGATCTCCTGCTCGGATATCGGTTTATTCTGCATGAACTTCTCCATTTTCTGGAGATCTTTAGGAGAATAAAAAGTGATGCACATACCTTCACCACCATCTCTACCGGCTCTACCAGTTTCCTGATAATAACCTTCTAAAGATTTAGGCATATCATAATGAATCACAAATCTGACATCCGGCTTGTCAATCCCCATGCCGAAAGCAATCGTAGCCACAATAATATCCGCTTCCTCATTGATAAATGCATACTGATTAGCTGACCGGGTCGCACCATCCATACCGGCATGATATGGTAAGACCTTGATATTATTAATTTTGAGGATTTCAGCAAACTCTTCAACCTTTTTGCGGCTCAGACAATATATAATTCCGCTCTTACCCGGATTATTCTTGATAAAACGAATAATGTCTCTGTCTATATTAGCCGTTTTAGGTCTTATTTCATAATAGAGATTCTCACGATTAAAAGAAGACTTGAACACATTAGCATCCAGCATACCCAGATTTTTCTGAATATCATGCTGTACCTTTGGGGTAGCAGTAGCAGTGAGCGCTATTACCGGCCGCTGCCCTATTTCATTTATAATAGGACGAATACGTCGGTATTCAGGTCTGAAATCGTGTCCCCATTCAGATATACAATGTGCCTCGTCAACAGCATAAAACGATATTTCCGCCGTGCGCAGGAAATCAATATTATCCTCTTTGGTTAGAGATTCCGGTGCTACATACAATAATTTGGTTTTACCTGAAAGCACATCAGCCTTCACCTTATCAACAGCAGCCTTATTGAGTGACGAATTTAAAAAATGCGCCACATCGTCCTCCTCACTGAAGCTTCTCATCGCATCAACCTGATTTTTCATCAGAGCTATAAGCGGAGATATAACAATCGCCGTTCCGCTCATAAGAAGAGACGGCAACTGATAGCAAAGCGACTTGCCTCCGCCGGTAGGCATGAGCACAAAAGTGTCTTTCCCATCCAAAAGGCTCTGGATTATAGCTTCTTGATTACCTTTGAATTTATCAAATCCAAAGTGGGTCTTTAATGCTTCGGTGAGGAGAGATTTCTCTATCATTTTATAGGATAATATAATATTTACGGGTCAATTGAATGTTGCTGTTTCAAAATTTGCTGCCTTGAGCTTTTCCAAGGCATAGTCGGCTGTTACAGTAAATTCCTTAGTTTCAGACGAAGGAACCTCAAACATGGCATCAATCATGATAGATTCAACGATTGAGCGCAATCCTCGAGCCCCAAGTTTATACTCAATAGCCTTATCTACGATAAGATCAAGTGCATCCGGTGAGAAAGTGAGTTTAACCCCATCCATTTCAAATAGTTTTTCATACTGTCTGACGATGGCATTTTTGGGTTCCGTCAGTACCCTCCTGAGAGCATCTCTATCCAACGGTTCAAGATGAGTGAGAATGGGCAAGCGTCCGATAATCTCCGGAATCAGACCAAAAGATTTCAAATCCTGTGGTGCAACATACTGAAGGAAATTATCTCTATTAACACCTGCACGCGACGAATTATTTGAATAACCGACAACGTGAGTGTTCAGTCGTTGTGCAATTTTACGCTCAATTCCGTCAAATGCACCTCCACAGATGAAGAGAATATTCTTGGTGTCCACCGGTATCATTTTCTGTTCAGGATGCTTTCTACCACCTTGCGGCGGCACATTAACGACAGAGCCCTCAAGCAGTTTCAACAGCCCCTGTTGCACTCCCTCACCGCTTACATCTCGTGTGATTGAAGGGTTATCCCCTTTTCGTGCAATTTTATCTATCTCGTCAATGAATACAATACCTCTTTCCGCTTTTTCAACATTGTAGTCAGCAGCCTGAAGTAGTCTTGTGAGAAGACTCTCAATGTCTTCACCAACATAACCGGCTTCTGTGAGAACAGTTGCATCAACGATAGTAAACGGTACATCAAGAAGCCTTGCAATAGTTTTAGCCAAAAGGGTCTTGCCTGTTCCGGTAGGCCCTACCATAATGATGTTGCTCTTCTCAATGTCAACATCATCATCTTTTTTCTGAGCAAGACGCTTATAATGGTTATAAACCGCCACGGCAAGATATTTCTTTGCAGAATCCTGACCAATAACGTAACTATCAAGAAAGTTGCGGATTTCAAGCGGTTTGGGAACATTATCCATGTTGGCATCGCCAGCCGCTTTCTTCGCTTCTCCTGCAAGCTCACGCCGATACTCTTTCAGCGCTTCATCAAGATGCTCAACGCATTCCGAACAGATGCTGACATCAGCAACCGCGCTCGGAATCAAGATTTCTGAAGCATCTGCGGGTCGTCCACAGAAGTCACAAGTATATGATGTCTTTTTCTTAGCCATTCTTTAATGCTTCGCTTTTACAAGCACCTCATCAATCATTCCATACTCCTTAGCCTCCTGCGCAGTCATCCAGTAATCTCGGTCAGAATCACGCTCAACTTTATCAAAAGGCTGACCGGAGTGGTCGGAAATGATTGTATATAGCTCCTTCTTTAGTTTCTGAATTTCCCTTGCAGTGATTTCAATGTCAGATGCCTGACCTTGTGCGCCTCCCATCGGCTGATGAATCATCACTCGGCTATGGCGCAGCGCAAAACGTTTGCCTTTTGTGCCGGCAACCAGAAGTACCGCCGCCATTGAAGCCGCCATACCGGTACAGATGGTTGCCACATCACTGGATACATACTGCATGGTGTCATATATACCGAGCCCGGCATATACAGATCCGCCGGGAGAGTTAAGGTATATGCTTATATCCTTACCCGGATCGGCAGAATCAAGATAGAGCAACTGAGCCTGAATAACATTTGCAGTATAATCGTTTACATCAGTACCAAGAAATATTATACGATCCATCATCAGACGGGAAAATACATCCATCTGGGCTACATTCAGCTGACGCTCTTCAATGATTGTGGGTGAAATATAACTTGAGGTTATAGTTGAAGCATATTGATCCAAAGCAAGCCCGTTCATGCCGAGATGCTTCACTGCATAGTCTCTAAAATCGTTTTTCATAAATAGTTAATGTTGTCTTTACGGTTATTTATAATTCAAAGTTAATAATTTTTTGACTGTATTACAAACACACGTCAAAAAAAAGACAAAAAAAGCTGTGAATACCCATGGAATAATCCACAGATACTCACAGCGCGTCCGGAAGCCCCGGTCAGAAACCTATAAGGGTCAAGCCTTGGAAGCTATCTCCTTAAATTCGTCAACCGTCACGCTCTTTGTTTCCAGAGTAACGGCGTTTTTAATTGCATCAAAGAGCTTGATATCACCAACCTGCTCAATGAGACGTGAACGATAGTTCTTGTCCGCCAGAATATTCTTAGCATAGTTTGCTATAGTTTCATCATCAATATTCAGCATACCATACTGCTCGAACTGATGGCGCGCAAGATTCTTGGCAAACTCAAGCAGGTCAGATTCCTCAATCTTGATATTAGCTTTCTCAGCAATAGCTTCTTTAATGAGCTGCCATTTGATGTCCGGTTCCATTTCAGCAAAACGCGCATCAATATTTTCTTCCGTGATACCGTCACGGTTTACAAGCCACTTCTTGAGTGTCTCAACCGGCAGAGCCATATCACCATATTTATTTACAAAATATTTGCGCGCATCAATGCGGAATATCATCTCACTGTTCTGTTTGAGACCTTCTGCAATCATATTCTTGACCATATCAAGATATTCAGCCTCGTCTTTCACTTTATCCTTACCGAATACCTGGTCATAGAATTCCTGATTGTGCTCTGCGGGACGCACAACAATAATCTCCGAAATTGTCATCTGAAAATCATTGTGGAGGTCCACAACTCTTTCCTTATCTACCTGAAGCATTGATGACAACTCGGTGGCATCTCCATTGCAGGTCTTCCATGGGTTAAAAACAACCTTGTCGTCAACTTTCTTACCATCGAAAAGAGCAGCCTGATCCTTATCCTTGAAATACATAGGAGCAACTATGCCGCTTACAACCTGAATGGCATCATCTCCCTCTTTCACATTGCCGTTTTCATCAAGTTCAAAGATAGAACCCTTCACAAGGGCATCCTTCTCAAATTCCTGACCTGGAACCTGAGCGCCAAAACGCTTGCATAGGGCTTTGTCCTGCTCATCAATCATATCTTTGCTCACCTCGATTTCATAATAAGGGATTTTCTCATCTTTATCGAGTGTCACATTAATTTCGGGAGCAAGAGCCAAATCATATTCAAAAGTAAAATCCTTCTGAGTCTTAAAGTCAAGCTCCTTAACCTCTACAGGTATGGGCTGACCGAGAACATTGAGTTTGTTATCCTCAATAAATTTCATCACCGCTTCGTAAACCTCACGATTTATAACGTCAGTGGTAACATCTTTACCAAATCGTCTTTCAAGATCCTTTATAGACACATGGCCCTTGCGGAAGCCGGGGATCTGATGGGTACGACCTATTTTCTTTAGATCCTCAACAACTTTAGGGCGATAGTCCGCCTCTTCAACCGACACGGTGAGACGAGCGCTCACGGCGTCTGACTTGGTCATGCTTACATTCATAATCTTTATCGTGTTAATTTTCTTGTTC
>CAMWUZ010000057.1 GCA_947177595.1 uncultured Porphyromonadaceae bacterium
ATCTAAGAGTGGGCATGGTGATTAAGACGTTAAAATATTAATTATGAGTTCGTATCAACCGGAACATTCAGGACTGCGATAAACTCTCCGTCAACTTCTTCAGTATGAAAGTCAGCTTTATCTCCGAAAAGAAGATACAGACGTCGCTTCAAATTTTCAAGTCCGATACCGGGAGAGTCCGATCTATTTGCCCTGATTCTGTTTTTCGTTACAAAGATAGCTGAATTATCATCAACTCGAAGACTCACCGAGACCGGTTCTGAGAAATCGGCATGTTTATACACATTCTCCAGAATAGTGACAAACATCATGGACGGCACTCGTGAATCAGCATAGCCGGTTATATTCATATCAATATTCATCCGTGCGCTGTCAGGCAAACGCAACTGCTGGAGTTTCACATAATTGTCCATAAAAGCCACTTCGCTCTCAAGACTCACGAATACAGGATTCTCATACAGCACATGGCGCAAAAGTTTGCTTAACTTGTGAACAGCTTCCTGTGCTCCGGTGGGGCTGATAGCAATCAGGGCATAAATAGAGTTCAGTGTATTGAAAAGAAAATGAGGGTTTAGCTGATTGCGCAGTCGATCAAGTTCCTGCCGCCGGCGCATATTCTCCTCCTCACGCCGCTTAGCATCGTTTTTAATCCATATATCGGTGAGACGCAAAGCAATGGCAAGTGTAATGGTTAGAATCAGCATAGCGCCATCCTTGATCACTCCCGAAATCTGTCTGAATAAGAGCGAGTCAGCATCAAGCATCATACGACCAACAGGAAAGTTAGAACGCGCCCATTCCATAATCATATAAAGAAGAAACTCCCCTGCTCCAACCAATATCAGGTTAAAGATAATAAAACTTCCAATCTGTCCTTTTCGGGATGCTACTCGAGGCAACAAAAAATAGTATTCAATATAAAACACCGCCACAAACACGGCAGCCTTTCCATAGGCAACCGCGCTGAAATGATTATTGGGATGTCCGTAATTAAATAATACTTCCGGCAGGACAAACAGTATAACGAGACACAGAAGATGAGTCACAAAAGTGACTATCTTCTGCCGACCAGTACCGGGAATTTCAATATCACTCATATCTTATAGCCTCGATCGGGTCAAGATTCGCAGCCTTTTTAGCCGGATACCAACCGAAGAAAACTCCGGTGACAGTACAAACCGCAAAGGAGAGTGCCACTGAATAAATCTGAATATTAACAGGCCAGTGAATGACAACATTGACAAGCCATGAGGCAATTCCACCGAGTATCACTCCGATTATTCCGCCGCTAACACTGATAATCACCGCCTCGATAAGGAATTGGGCGAGAATATCGCGACTTCTCGCTCCTATACTCATGCGCAGACCAATTTCACGGGTTCGTTCGGTTACGCTCACATACATGATGTTCATAATACCGATTCCACCAACAAGCAGCGAAATACCAGCGATACAGGCGAGGAGAACCGTCATCATATCAGATGTGGAGTTCATCATCTGACTCAGCTCTTGCTGGGAGCGCAGAGTGAAATCATCTTCGACACCTGCCGCCAGTTTATGATTATCACGCAAAATAGATGTAATCTCATCCATAGCCTGGTCTGCCATCTCCTCACTTAGAGCCGATGCAAATAGACTCTGGATATAATCTACCGCCAGCACCCTTTTCATCACGGTAGTGTATGGCGCCAGCACAACATCATCCTGGTCCATACCCATTGCGTTGGCCCCTTTAGCTTCCAGCACTCCAATTACCGTGAGGGGAATCTTGTTGAAGCGAACAGTCTTACCTATGGGATTGGTTCCGTCAGGAAAAAGATTGTCAACCACGGTCTTTCCCAACACACACACTTTAGCTGCTGATTTGATGTCTTGATCTGTAAACATATCCCCTTCCCCGACCTTCAACTTACGAATGTCAAGATATGACGGGGCTACTCCATAGAGCGATGAAGGCCAGTTATTGTTGCCATTTATAAACTGCCCTCCACTATTCACACTCGGCGATACCGCAGCAACAGAGGGAGCCTCGGTAGCAAGCGCCTCATAGTCGGCAATCTTGAGAGTCTGCATATCATCTGCACTCTGCTTAACACCTCCGCGCCTATCACCTCCGGGAAAAATCATTATCATATTCGAGCCCATTTCTGAAATCTGAGCCTTGATACTATCCTTAGATCCCTGACCAATAGCAAGCATGGTGATTACCGATGCAACACCGATAATAATGCCGAGCATGGTTAGAAAACAGCGCAGCTTATTGTTATTTAGCGCTTTCAATGCAATTTTTAGCAAATTAACGATATTCATGCCATTAATCGGGAATAGGTAATGAATCATACATTTCCTTGGCTGAAGCCGGAGATGGATTGATTGTGTCTGAAATCACTTTGCCGTCACGAAGAACGATATTGCGCGATGAGTATGCGGCAAGATCAGGGTTGTGAGTGACGAAAATAATCGTTCTACCCTCTGTATGCAACTGCTGGAAAAGCACCAGAATGCTGAAAGATGTGCGAGTATCCAGATTTCCGGTAGCCTCATCGGCGAGAACAAGCACGGGATTATTAACCAGAGCTCTGGCGATTGCAACGCGCTGCTGCTGACCACCGCTCATCTGATTGCTCTTGTGCTCCAACCGGTCTGCCAAACCAACCGCGTCAAGGGCATCAATCGCCAACTTTCTCCGCTCTTTCGGCTTGATAGCCGGATTATAGAGCAGCGGAAGCTCTACATTCTCCACGGCAGTTGTTTTTGGCAACAGATTATAGTTCTGAAACACGAAACCTATCTTGCGGTTTCGAAGGACAGCCCTTTTATCTTTGCTCATTGTGCGCACACTCGTTCCGTCAAGAATATATTCACCGGAAGTAGGAGTATCAAGACAACCCAAAATATTGAGCAGCGTGGATTTACCGGATCCCGACGTACCCATAATCGTCACAAACTCACCTTCATGTATGGTAAACGACACTCCTCTGAGTGCTCTTACCTTTTCACCACCAACGATAAATTCTCGGCGCAAATCAGATACTTTTATTATTTCTTTCTTAGCCTGTTCGCTCATGACAACTTATTTTTTACGCTGCGGAGGTTTAGGAGCAAATGGGCTTGACTGTGTCGGCTGCCTGTCCCGTTCACCCGGAGCAGCGTCAGCCTGATAACCGACAGCAACCGTTTCATTTACCTTTAGACCGGAAGTAACAACAATATTGCTGCCTGATGCCTCACCTACTGTGATATCTGTAGCAACAAGACCGTCACCGTTGAGAACCCACACCCTTCTTGTGCCCGGTGCTGCTTCGCCCGCTTCCTTAAACTTAGGCAATCCTGGAGAATCGGGATATTCATGAGGTGTGAAATGAAGTGCCTTCTGCGGAACAATCAGCACATCTTTCTCACTAAGAGTATAGATAGTAATCTCAGCGGTGAGACCCGGAATAAGTTTCATATCCTGATTTTGCGCATCAACCACCACTTCATAGGTCACAACATTGTTGGTAGTGGTAGGGTTGAGACGTACCTCAGTAACAGTGCCGGTGAAAACGTCATCGGGATATGCCGACACTGTGAATTTAGCTTCCTGACCGACTTTTACCTGGCCTATGTCAGCCTCATCCACATCGGCTATCACCCTCATGTTTTCCAAATCGGCGATAACATATAGATTGGCCACATTCATGCTTGATACCACAGTTTGTCCCACCTCTACCTCGCGGGAAATCACTATGCCGTCGATAGGCGAATAAATTTCGGCATAGTTGAGGTTTTTTGCCGCTCTCACACGGTCTGCCTGACTCTTTTCATAAGCGTTTTTTGAAACCTGAAAATCCTTGCGCGAGGTTTCAAACTCATAATCACTTATCAACTGCCGCTCATGAAGAGCCTTATCTCGCTCAAAATTCTTTTTATTATACTCGTATGTGAGACGCGCACTCTCCATATTGGCATTGGCGCTTTTAAGCTCGCTCTCAAGAAGAGTTTTCTCAATCTCGGCAATCAATTCTCCCTTCTTGACGATTGAGTTATAATCAGCATAAAGCTCCGAAATAATACCGGTAACCTGAGTACCGACATCCACCTGTGTTTTTGATTCTACAGTGCCGGTAGCGGTTACTGTTTTAGTAACATCTCCTCTTGTCACGGGAGCGGTTTCAAGGGTTACCTCCGGCTTGCCCGAACATGACGCGACAATGACAACCGCGAGAATGGCAAATGTATGAGATAAGTATTTCATAATTATAACGTTGTTGTATTTGTTCTGTATATTTCTATTTTTTTCTTACCGAGCATGGTCATATATTTTGCCTGAGTAAGTTCTCTCTTTGCAGCGGTGAGAGCATTGTGAGCGGCAAGAAGTTCCACCGGATTGACATATCCGAGTTCAAAACGCTCATTCACAAGGTCATTACTGAGAGCCGCCGCCTCAACCTGCTTTTCACCGGCAAGGAATCTGGCTTGTGCGGAACGCACATCGGTGTATAGCGATTCTATATCCCTGCCGATTGTGGTTTCACGCGCTTCTTTTGCCAAATCAGCGTCAAGTGCCGATACTTTTGCTTGAGCGACGGAGGTTTTGGTCTGCCTACGGTCAAGAATAGGAACAGTCACAGTCACACCAATGTTCTCGTTAACTCCTCTTTTCAGCTGAGTAGCAAATGCCGTTCCCGGCGCATAATATCCGGTTCCTATTCCGGCGTTAAGGCTTATCTGCGGTAATCCCGATGACTTAGCAACCCTCTCCTGAATCTTGGCAGCTTCAGCCTGCAGAACAGTAGCCTTCAACTGATTATCTATGGATAGTGCGAGATTGTAGCTTTCGGTTATCGGTGGCAATGCAACTATAATCTCATCACGTTTCCAATCAACTTGCTGAGGTTCCACATCGCTATCAATTCCGAGTTCGAGCAACCGTTTCAGTTCAGTACACTGCGAGGCATAGTTGCCCTGCGCATTCACCAGCGAGTAGTTATCCTGCTCCGCCTGGGCTGCAATCTGAGCATAATCGACCTTTGACATTTTGCCTGCCTGCATCAGTTGAATTGCACGTTTCTCCTGCGCCGAGCTAAGTTCCACCGCTTCCTTGCATATTTCTATGGCTTCGCGCGAATAAAGCAGATTGACATATATCTGGAGAATGCTCTGCTCAAGATCAGTTTCCAATCCGTCAACACTTGCTTCTGAAGCCTTGACCTGCGCTTTACGCTGTTTGATAGTGGCAATTCGCTCGCCACCGTCCCAGATACTCCATCCTGCATTAAGCCCATAGTTGCCGGAATAAACATTTTTATCCCTGCCTTCTGCCCACGGAGTATTTGTGTAACCTTGTGTTGTGGCAAACGAAAGAGTTGGCTGCCATTGCGCCTCGGCTGCCTCAAGATTGAGTTTACTGCTCTCGGCGCTCAATCGAGCCTGCTGCAGGGAAATGTTTTTTTCGCGTGCATAATCCACACACTGCCGGTAACTCCAAATTTGTTGAGCCGACAGCACAAACGGGACAAAAAACAACGCTGATACTATACCTTTTATTCGCATATTCACTAATTTTATGCAAAGATATAGCCGTTAGGCGGTTAAGAACAAATAAAATATAACTCCACGTGATTTTTACCGACAAAACGGTAAAACCTGTCACGAACAGTTAACATACCCAAAATTTTAAAAATAAAGATTACTCGAATGTGTAAATGATAGACCCCGGTTGCTCCGCCGGCGCATCCTCGTCAACCGAAAATTTTGATTTACGGGCAGCCCTGATACAGCTTTCACGTGTTTCCTGAATAGATGCAGCCGGTCCGAAACCATTCTGATATTCCGCTGCTATAACTTCGCCCTTACGGTTAACCCTGATATTAATTTTTATAGATCCGATCGCTGATGATTTTGGATGTGACCAAGATGCGAGTGTACGACCTTTTAGATCCGCTCCCGGCTGACCATAGATAGCACCTGTATTGGAATTACCGGTAGGTACACCGCTTTGCCCGTGAGCCACGGAAGAGCCGGATGTGGGTTTAGAGAAAGTCACTCTCTTGTTGATTCTATCAGAAGCCTCTTTCTCCCTTTTCTCTTTCTCTATACGTGCAAGCTCTTCTTTGGTCAGACCGGTTCTCTGCGGTTTCGGCTGCTCTTTCACCTTTATAGCCGATTCAATTTTACTTGTGATAAGCGGTGCCTCCTCCGCTACAGGTTCCGGTGCGGGATTTGTGGCTGCGACCGGCTCTGGCATTGACACAACCTCATCAGCAGGAGCTTCTTCGGCAGCTGCCTCCAATTCATCGACATCCGGCTGATATACATCACCGTATTTCACATACTCCCCTTCCAGTAATAGCTCGGAGGTATCTTCCGGCGGCCACACACGGGGCTCATCAACTGTATGCTTGAGATAAAGGAAAAGAAGCAAAAGCACCACCGCGACTATCACAGCCACGGTAACACATATTGAAATCAATCTTGCCTTTCTCTCGTAATTCATCGCTGTCACTGAAGCGGTTTAGCCGATGTCGGAGCGGGCTTTGTGGCGAGCACCATTTTCAGTCCGTTCTTAGCTCCCATATCGAGTATTTCTACAAGTTTTTTGTATTTAACCTCCTCATCGGCATAAATTGCGATAACATCCTGCGGATTCTGACGCTGAATGAGTTGCAGAAAACCGAGCAACTGGTTCTGATCCGCCATAGGTTGCGGCTCGTTCTCGTCAAAAGATATATATATTGCCGATTCCTTATCTATATAAATCCTGGCTTTAGGTTTCAGACCGGTTTGTTCCGAGCTCTGTGGCAGATTAATCTCAAGCGCCGTAGGAAAAACGAAAGTCGATGTCACCATAAAGAATATAAGCAACAGGAAGATAACATCGGTCATCGACGCCATCGAGAAAACAGATGTCATGTCATGCTGACGCTTCAGTGCCATAGCCCTCTATTTATTTAGCCGGTTCGTTGAGAAGATCCATAAACTCCATGGTTTTGCCTTCAAGGTCATTCATCACGCCATTGATTTTTGCAACGAGATAGTTGTATGCAAACAATGCGAGGATTCCGACCATAAGACCGGCAACGGTTGTTACAAGGGCTTCATAAATACCGCCGGCAAGCACATCTATATTAGCACTTGATCCGGCGCTTGCAAGATTAAAGAATGCCTGCACCATACCGATAACAGTACCGAGAAAGCCTATCATGGGAGCGCCCGCGGCAGTTGTGGCGAGCCAAGGCAGTCCTTTGCCGAGAGTCGCTACCTCGATATTGCCGGTATTCTCGATAGCAACCAGAACATCATTCATAGGACGACCGATACGGCTGATACCTTTATCTATAAGACGGGAGTAGGGAGTATTGGTCTGGCGGCACAGATTCTGCGCGCTCTCAATCTCACCCTCATGAATATAGTCGCGGATTCTCTGCATGAATGTAGTGTCTTCGTGAGCAGCCTGACGTATAACGATTGCACGCTCAACAAACACATAAATAGCGATAATAGCAAGAAGCGCGAGAGGAATCATCACCCAACCGCCTTCAAGACACAGCTCCCAGACCGACAAATCCTTGACAGCCGGAGACTCCGCTATCGATTCCGGAACGGGTACTTCTGTTATCACCTCTGCTGCGGCTGCCTCCACTGCTGCAACCGAATCGGCAACAACCCCGGCTACAGAGTCAGGCATCGAAGATGTGACCTGAGCGAATATGGTAGCAAGAACACTCATATTATTTATCTTTAGTTTAACTCTTAATCTTATTTTTTTTGCAGGCATTTCAGGTATGCCTTCACCGTATTTTCTATTCCGAGATACAGCGCGTCTGAAATCAGTGCATGACCTATAGACACCTCATCGAGATAGGGCACTTTCTCATAAAAGTATTCCAGATTTTCAAGACTAAGGTCATGCCCGGCATTGACACCGAGTCCGCATTTATGCGCGGCTAAGCTTGCCTCGATAAAAGGCTCGACAGCTTTTTCGGGTGAAGCGGCATAGCCGTCGGCATATGGCTTCGTGAAGAGCTCAACCCTGTCAGCGCCGGTTTTTGCCGCCTGCCGGATATTCTCGATATCCGTTCCCACAAAAATAGACGTGCGTATTCCGGCTTCACGGAACCGCTCAACCACTTCCGTGAGAAACTCAATATTGGGCGCCACATCCCACCCCGCATTTGAAGTGACGGAATCGGGAGCGTCCGGCACAAGCGTTACCTGCTCGGGCTTCACCTTTAGCACAAGATTGATAAATTCCGGTGACGGGTAACCCTCTATGTTAAACTCCGACCTAACCTGAGGGCGAAGAGCGAAAACATCGCTGCGCCGGATATGACGCTCATCAGGACGAGGATGCACCGTTATGCCGTTCGCTCCGTAGCTCTCGCAATCAACTGCGAATTTACACACATCGGGAACATTCTCTCCGCGGGCATTGCGAAGAGTGGCAACTTTGTTGATATTTACGCTCAGTTTTGTCATTTATAGCCGCTCGAAAAAACCACTTTAGGGGGTGTGGTGTTTATTATAGTGAGGTTATTCAAGTTTTTTTCCTTATTTTTGCACCTCACAATTGAGCACAAAAATAGTCAGAAATATTTGAATAATAAAAATTTGACTTCAAAAGATAATAATTTGATGCGGAAAACACCTGATTTCAACCGATTGGAAATCGACACCCGACACCTTCCAAACCGCCTTTTCCCTCATTGCGAGGAAAGCGGGGAACTCAGCGTGCGCTGTTTCCGCAGCGACTTCTCTGCCTCGCGCATAGCAAGAGCCGTGGAGGATGTTGACGCCCATCTGCTCAACCTCAATGTCACTTCCGAAGTCACTTCCCGTGGAGAAGTTATTGTTGATCTC
>CAMWUZ010000058.1 GCA_947177595.1 uncultured Porphyromonadaceae bacterium
GTACGGAGGCGGCATATGCGAACGGAGAACCGTGGCTGAACGAACTGATTGAATATATCGAAGGAAATATCGCCGCGGTTGAGGACTTTTTTGCAACCCGTTGTCCCGATATCAAAGTGATTCGCCCGCAGGCTTCTTTCCTTGTGTGGCTTGACTGCCGCGAGTTGGGCATGAGTCAGGACGAACTTGTTGATTTCTTTGTCAACAAAGCACGGCTTGCCCTCAATTCAGGCACTATGTTCGGCTCTCAGGGCGAAGGTTTCATGCGTCTCAACATAGCCCAGCCGAGAGCGGGACTGCTTGCCGCCCTCTCATCAATCACAAAAGCTCTCGCGCTTGTTACCGCCTGACTGACAATAGACGAATCAAGGACGAACGAGCACCCTGTATCATTTATTCAGGAAACTCAATCTTGAATCGGGTCAGACCGTCAGACGGGTCAGTGCGGAGGCTGAATCTGCATCCGTGCTGACGCAATATTTCCCCGACCATCATCAGCCCCAGACCCTGACCATCGCGCTTGGTGGAGAAAAAGGGTGAGAATAGGCTTTTGCTTGCTTCGGGAGTTATCCCCGCGCCGTTGTCAACCACCTCTATCCTGGGAGGATTAGCCCCGACAGAAATATCAATTGTTCCTTTACCACCCCTGTCTGCTATACTCTCAACCGAATTTTTTACGATATTGACCATCACCTGCTCCAAAAGAACAGCGTCGGCGTCGGCATATACCTCATTATCCGGGAAATGCATCTTGATATCGGCGGTTTCTCCCGCAAGTCCCTCAAGGAAAGGCATCATCCGCTCTATCCTCTTTCTCAGACCGAGTGATGACAGTCGGGCGGTAGGAATGCGCACCACATCGGCATAGGAGGTGATAAATTCGCTCATGCTCTTGCAGCGCTCGCGGCAACTATCTATCGCATCGGCGATATCCCGCTCCTGTTCCATTATCATAGCCGTGGTTTCAAGCATGGAGTTCACTCCGGCTATGGTGTTGTTTACCTCGTGGGCTATCAGTCTGATAACCTTGCCGTATGCATTCTTCTCTGCTTTTCTTAAATCATCGGTCAGCACTTCCACAATAACAAACGGTCGTGTAAAGCCCATTTCCATAAACGACAGGCGCGAGATTCTCACGATATTGGTGTCGCTCAGTCTCACGGTGCCGACCTGTCCCTGTTCTATTGCTCCGATTGCCTCGGCAAGTTCACCATCCAGTTCTTCCGGCTTTTTGCCGAGTGCGGTAGCTTCATCCGTTCCCAGCATAGACAGCATAGTGGGATTCGCCATGGTGATTTTTTCGTCGAAATCAAGTATCGCAATACCGGTGGGGGAGGCTTTGATGAGAAGTTGCAGAAAATTGTTCTGCTCGATGTTTTTCAGTCGTTCACCTTTGAGAGTCTCGATCATTTTATTAAACATCCCGACGAGCTTGTCGGCATCTATCTGACCAACCTTGACAAGGCGGCTGCCGAAATCCTGAGCTCTCACAAGTTCCATACCGGCTGTAACCGCATTTATGGGTCGCAGCAGATTGAGATACAGCAATCTAAGGAGCACCAATGCCCCGATTCCGCCGATCGCCGCATATATGCGCAATTGCTTGGGCGTGCAGGACGAGATTATCTGTGGAGCTAAAACAACAGTCAGAGCTATGAGCACTACCCATACCACCAGGAGTGCGAATATCCATTTAGCCCTCATGATTCTTTCAGTTTGTCGGGATTTATGGCGAATTTCTCCAGTCTGCGATATAGTGACTGGCGGGTGATGCCGAGCGAATCGGCGGCTTTGCTTAGGTTGCCTCCGAACTGCTCGATAGCTTTGGTAATCGCCGTGCGTTCCAGATCATCAAGGGTAGCGCCGCTCACACTCGGAGCGGCGGTGCGTATTTCAGGCAGGGCGGAAGCCTTGAAATTATCCGCGTCCAGCCGGTGTGAACCGCTCACGATCATCGTGCGTTCCACCAGGTTTTTCAGTTCCCTTATATTGCCGGGATAGCTCTGCTTTGTTAGCCAGGACATCGCATCAGAGGATATTTCCGGCATATCGGTGCCGGTACTTTCGGCATTCAGCTTTGCGAAATGGTTTACCAACAGCGGAATGTCCTCTCTTCTCTCGCGTAGTGGCGGCAGGTTGAGAGTGATAAGGTTTATACGGTAATAGAGATCTTCGCGGAACGTGTGATTGGCAACCATTGCCGGAAGGTCGGCGTTTGTGGCGCACACAACTCGTATATCCACCTTGCGCGGACGGCTGTCACCGAGCGGCTCGAATGTGTGCTGCTGGAGCACACGCAGCAGTTTCACCTGAGAGGCGTGATCCAGATCTCCGATTTCGTCAAGAAAAATGGTTCCCTTGTCTGCAACCTCGAAGCGCCCCTTGCGTGCGCTAACAGCCCCGGTGAAAGCACCCTTGGTGTGACCGAACATCTCGCTCTCGAATAGCGATTGCGATATTCCACCGAGATTCACCATTACAAAAGGCGCGTTGGCGCGCGGACTGTTGATGTGGATAGCGTTGGCAATAAGCTCCTTGCCGGTGCCGTTTTCACCCAGAATCAGCACCGGGGCATTGGTTGGAGCAACACGCTCAACAGTTTTGAGCACCTCGGTTATAGCCGGGCTTTTGCCGATAATCCCGCTGCGGTCAAACTTTCCGCCCGCAGTATTTTCGGTCTTCGGCTCGGTCAGAGTGAGTGCGGTCTGGATTCTTTGAAGTAGCAGAAAATTGTCCCACGGTTTGGTAATGAAATCGAATGCCCCTGCCTGCATTCCCGCCACTGCGAGCGGAATGCTTCCCCAGGCTGTTATGAGAATGATAGGAGTGTCAGGCTGAAAAATCCGGCACTTCTGCATCAGCTCAAGTCCCTCCTCGCCGCTTGTGCCACGCGAGTAGTTCATATCCAAGATTATGAGTCGCAGATGCATATTGCGCACTATGTCCAGTGCTTCTTCCGGACCTGAGGCTACGCTCACATCATAGCCGGCGCGTCGCAGAAGCACGCTCAGCGACAACCGTATAGCCTTGTCATCATCTACTATCAATATCATAAAATTCTTCCTGGCTATTTATTAAAGGCGGTTAATGACCGTTTTAACTGACGTAACAAAACATCTTTCGGTGGTAATTCTATCATATACTGACCTGCTTTGATTCCGGAGGAGTCAAGTTGTAACAACTCTATTTGTTCTTTATTACCCTGAGTGCAAAGTATTAAGCCTAATGGAGTCTCCTCCCCCGGTTGCATTTCATTTTTTTCAAGCCAACGGAGGTATAGCTCCATCTGACCTTTATATTGTGCCTTGAATTTCCCGATTTTTAATTCGATTGCTATGAGCCTGTGTAATTTTCTATGGAAAAATAATAAGTCGAGATGAAAATCTTCACCGTCTATTATCATTCTTTTTTGACGAGCTACAAATGTAAAGCCATCACCAAGTTCAAGTAAAAATTGCTCGATATTCGATATGAGCGTATTTTCTAATGATTCTTCTGAGTAACCGCTTTTAAGCCCTGTGAACTCTAAGAAATAAGGACTTTTGAAAACTACATACGGTGAAATCTTATGCTCATTGCGTATGTTTGCAAGCTCATGTCTGATTAAATCTTCCGGCTTATCACTTATTGCAGTCCGCTCGAATAACAGACTTTCAATTTTTTCTCTTAAAGTTCTTATGCCCCATCTCTCTTATGCCGCCATAGTAAGATAAAACTCTCGTTGTAAGTTATTATCCAGCGGGAGAACTTCAACAAAGTGAGACCATGATAATTGTGTCGACAGCATCGACACAATTTGTGGGTCCGGGAAAAGAGTGGCAAATTGCATCATACGACGCAAATTTCGAACTGAAAATTCACTTCCGCCATATTCGTTCTGTAATTGTGTCGATATTTTCGACACGATGTGTTTGCCATATTCGGCTCTTTTAGAACTTAATATATCACGGTTTATTCGATTACCTATCTGCCAATACAATCCGGTTATGCCGGAATTAATCATTGTCGCGACTGTACGCTTTGCATTTGAAATCAGATTTCTAAGGTCTGATACCAGCAGTGCTTCCGAATTTATATTTTCAATTGAACCATCCATTTATTCACAGATTTGGAAAGACGATAAAAACGCAGTGACATTGGAATTGGTCATGTGTTATCAGTCTTTACGTTACAAAAATACAAAATATTTGAATGGGTCAGTAAATACAAAATAAGCCGAATTAAGAACCGCGTCAGTTTTTGACTATTTTGTCAATGTCCGCCTCAATGCCGGTACCCTTTTCATAGTCCCACAGGGTCAGGGAACGGAGCTGATAGAAATAGAGCCAGTAGCGGAACAGCTCGTTGATATACTGCTGGCGGCTCTCATCTTTCTTCACCTGCGAGTCATTGAGGTCAAGGGTCGATATTCTTCCGATAAGGAAGGTCTCGACATTGGTGTCATAACGCTTCTGGGCTATCAGCGAGGCTTTGTCGGCTATCTGCACCTGTTGCTGCTGGTTGCAGAAACGCTCTACAAGAATGAAGATGTCCTGGTTGAAGTTCTGGGTCTCCTGACGCAGACGGCTCTCCACTACCTGACGGTTGCTCTCCGCCACCTTTACTTTGCCTCGGCGTTTGCCCCAGTCCAATATGGGAATGCTCACGCCGATCTCCACTATCTGATTGTCTTTCAATCCACGGTATGCATCACCAAACTTACGGTCGGTGCCTGTATAGCCGACCTGCGCGAAAAGATTCACCTCGCGCATATTCGCTTTGGCTCTCGCCACCTCATATTCGGCTTCAAGCTGACGGCGCCGCAGATTTTTGGCAAATTTGTTGTTGGTCAGAGCACGCTCGATTGCATCGGCATAGGTCACATCCACCTCAGGCACTCTGTTGGGAGCTTCAGGCTCAAGCTCGACATCCTCTCCGTAGTCAAGATATGAGCGGAAGGTAAACATATTGCTCTTGAAGTTGCTCAGGCAGTCCGTGAGGTCGGAGTTGGCGTTCAGCAGATTGAGCTCCATCTGCAGAAGGTCGTTCTCGCTTATCTGACCCATGCGGCGCTTCTCCTTCGCAACCTCGTAGAGTTTCGTGGCGTTTTCGAGATTCTGATATGCTATATCAACATTCTCCTTAGCCATCAGCAGATTAAAGAAGTAGTTGATGGTGCTTATCGCCACATTTTCCGTTTCCGAAAGAAACTGAGCTTTCGCCTCTGCATATCTCACAGGCTCGATTTTTCTGTCCCATTTCACGGTGTTTACTCCAAAAATGGGCTGACTCAGTGTAAGGGCAACCGGAATGCTCATGAAGCGGTTGTACTTGTCATCGCTCAGCTGACGCAGAAAGTCAATCGAACTGTTTAGCGACAGCGTTCCACCTGTAGGCCATATTTTCTGGCTCAGTGACAGCTCACCGCTCATTTCCAGATAGTTGTTGCGCACAAAGCTGTAATTGCCCTCAGCATTCATATATGAGCTGTATTGCTTTCGGTAGGAGGGTACAGTTGCCTTGAATGTGACTTCGGGCAGCAGGTCGGCGCGATAAGTGCGGTATTCCCAGTATGAACTGCGCAGTTCATTGAGCGCAACTGCCGCCTCAACACTTTTGGCGCGGGCGCGTATTATGGCATCCTCAAGGGTGAGCCGAACGGTTTCGGCTCGCCCAGCGGATGCTATTGAAGCAAAAAGAGCAAATATTAAAAAGATTTTTTTCATGTGAATTACTCATCTTTGAGTGCTTCCGCCGGCTGCACTTTAACAGCTCTCCATGCCGGATAAGCTATGCCGGCAAGGATTGTCAGCACAATAATACCGTATGTGATGGCTATTGTGATGACAAGACGTGAAGGCACGAAAAATTCATTTCTGATATTCATATTGAGCTCGTAGTGGCATATCAGCCAGTCACCTACCGCCGCAAGAGGTGTTACCAGAGTGAGCAGGAAAATGGCTTCCGAAGCAAGACGGAGCACTATGGATTGATTTGACGCGCCGTTCACCTTGCGGATTGCTATTTCAGGCACACGCTGGCGGGTGCGGAACCAGAAAGTGCCGAGCAGCCCCAGGAAGATGCTCACGAGCATGAACACCATGCAACCTATATATTTGCGTTTGGTCACATTCATGTCGCGGTTAGTCTCTTCTAACTGGTCCTGATAACTTTTGATAGAACTTATGAATGTGTTGTTCCTACTGTATAGCCTATCTCTGTCTTTGTTGAAGTTGCTGATGAAATCTTTTGTCGCAGAGGGTTTTACGCGTACGCTCAGATATTTCCATCCGCCGTATGTTTCAGGATTGCTCTCACTCATACCCGTCACTAAAATGATATCGCGTTTATATATTTCGGTATCTACCCGTTTCAGATATTCAATCACGGCACCAACCTCTTTATTCTCACCGTAATTGCCTATATTGGCGCCGACGAGTGATTCGGGGGTCATGGGATGAGACAGCTTCTTATTGTCAGCAACGAAATCTGAAATAAGCGCTTTGCCATCCTCAAGCATCTTAATCAGATCATCCTGGCTGATTTTAGGATCCTTAGCCTTGATTCCTATGGTCTTGATATGTGAGGGAGTTATTTCTCCAGCTCTGACACTGATGGAGGCACTGTCATCATCATTTATGAGTACGGTAGTACCCATCCAGTTCATTAATCCCGGTTCCATGCACGATGACATACTCACAGATTCAACATCAGGATTGTTTTTAATCACCTCATAAATAGCCATGCGGTCAAGGTTATCCTGTTCCTCCCCGTTTTCCACGGCCACATACCTCGGACTGTGTTCGGGCAGTGTTCCGAATTCAAGCAGGAAAGTATTGTCGATATCATATCCTTTGGGTTCATTGACAGTCTGTGCGATTACAAAGAGGTAATCGGTGATAAACCACACTATCACACTCACTATAAGCAGCTCGATGCTCATCCACAGGTTAGTGCGCCATTCGTGGCGTATTTGTTTTATAAGTTTACGTTTCATGGTAATGTTATTTCTTCGCATTTATGGCATCTACAACATTGATTCGGCTTGCGCGTATAGCGGGTAAGCCGCTGCTTATAAGATTAAGCACGAAGCAGAATATAAGCACGTAAGCAAATGTGCTCCATGCAAAAAGAGTACCTGCTCCGGGAGTGAACTCCGTTCGGTAATTCACGAACACACCTGCTGAGTAAACGGAGTGGAAAAACAGTCCGCCGAATATCCATGACAGAATGAGTCCTATCATGCCGCCGGCAAGAGTGATTATCATATTCTCTGTTATAATGGAGGTGATGATATTCGAACGGGTAGCACCGAAAGCGCGTCTCACACCTATTTCGCCTGTTCTGGCGGCGAGGCGGCTGCGGGTCATCGTGCTCAGGTTGATAGCCGGGATAAGAAGCAGTATCAGATACAGCATATATTCCTTTCTTTTTCCTCCTGAAACATCTGCGGTACCGTTTGACTTATAAATCATCTCCTCATTGGTGAAAGGTCCACCCTCCATATCCGACTCAAGCTCTTCTGATGCCAGAGCCGCATTATACTTGGCTAGGTTGTTGTTTACCTCTTCCTTGATTCCGGCGATATCTTTCTTGTCTGCCGCAAGCATGGCTACCGCAAATTTGCCGGTGCCGAATTTGTCTCTTTCATTAGGTTCGGCATAAGGGGTGGGAATCCATATCTGAGAGTAGGCATATCTGGTTACAGGTGAAACATTATCCACAACACCTACGATGGTATAGTTCTCTTCGGATATAAGGACTTCCTTATCGATGGCTTCATCTATGCCCTTGAACATATGCTGCGCCATGGCTTTGTTTATCACAGCCTTTTTGAAGTAAGATTCCACATCCACCTCATTGTATGGTTTGCCGGCGAGGAAAGTGAAGTCATAAACCTTGAAGAAGTTTGCATCTGTGCTCTTTATGTCAGCGTCAAATATCGGTACTCCGGTAGCATTGACCTTTACTGAGCCTGTATAGTTATCGAAAACAGTTATCATTTTCGGTGTGGTAAGTGGTTTGAAAACTTCATCAACCACCTTTATGCCTACGGAAGATGTACGCATCATCTGGTTTGCGGTGTCGGTTGACACTGTTCTCACGCGATTGGCATAAATAAGTCTGTCGCGGGCGCTTTCCGGCGATAACGGCACTATGGATACCTGATTGAGCATCACAACAACCATTATCAGGAAAATGGCGAGCGCGGTGCCGATAACAGTCACCCAGGCTATTACCGGTTGTTCCTTCAGTTCGTTTATTATCTGTTTCATAATCGTTTATTCTAAAATTCTTTTGTTATTCATGGGCAAGGGCACTCGCCGGGTCTATCTTCATGGCTTTGCGGGCTGGGAACCAGATGCCGACTGTCACTGCGAGAACCACGAGCGCAAGCGTGATTGCGGCGCAGGTGATATATTGCCACAATGGGGCGGAATCGGTGAAAAGAAACACCACAAGGTCGAGTTTTATCAGACCCCAGTCGCAAATCCATGCTATCGGTGTCACTGCTGCGAGAATCAGCAGACCTTCACCCATCAGACGCCGGAAAACCTGACCGGAGGTGGCGCCGTTGACTTTGCGGATAGCGATTTCACCTGTGCGGTTCTGGGTGCGGAACCAGAATGCACCGAGTAATCCGAGAAATATGCTCACCAGCAGGAATACCACTATTGCCACACGGTTATTTACACTTGACATGATATCCTGCTGGTTGAGGGTCCGGATTGCTTCAAGCGGAATAAGATCGTTGACATACACATTGCCTACAC
>CAMWUZ010000059.1 GCA_947177595.1 uncultured Porphyromonadaceae bacterium
ATACTCCTCCGCGTCAAACCATTCCGGAATCTCGAAGCTCTCTGTGCCCACAAGCACATCGCTCATTCTGTCAAGTGAATAAGTCTTGATATTGTCCTCCTTGACATTGCGCCCGATCACATACCAGCGCTGCCTGAACAGCTTGATGAAATAAGGTTCGATAACAACGTCGCGCGTGGAATTTGACCTCGAGAACGGGCTATAGGTAAAAACCAGCACCCGCTGCTCCTTCAGCGCGTCGAGCACCGCCTCAAGATAGAACCTGCTGGAAGGCACATCCTCCAGAAATACCTTGTGGCTAACCTCTCTCGCATCGGTGAGCACATTGCTCATCGCCGCGGCATTCAGCAACCAGTCGGTCACACTCTCATTGTGCTCGTCGCCACCGTTGTCAATATAGTATTCAAACGTTGCCGGGTTGCACTCGATGCTGATTTTAAACAACTCCTCGATAGCGTTGCGGTAATTGTAAAAAGTTCTGCGCGGTAAAGGCTCACCGTTTGAAAAATCAGTCTTTTTCCACAGCACATTCAGCTCCTCGCGCGTAATGCACCCGTAGCGGCGGATAGTATCAATAAGCCAGATGTAACGGCTAAACAGATTTCGTGACATAATCGCTTGATTTTATAGAAAACAAACTACTCAACCGTAGCCCTAGCATAGTCAGTACTGCATTGAGAATCAGCAACTCAAATCCCGTTTCATAACTCAGATAGCGGTTTAGACCCGCCTGAATGAGCCACGCCGCGGCAGGAGCCGCAATACAGACAAAAGGCACAGCCGAGTCGCGCACACCGCGCTTGCTCAACAGCCCGAAAGCAAACAGACCCAGTATCGGACCATAGGTATAAGAAGCGAGAGTATATACGGCGCTGATGGCATCGGAATCGCTCATATGGTAAAAAGCTATGATTACCGCCGCCATTATAAGCGACATAAGCAGATGAATCACCTTTCGTGTGCGCTGTAAATCCTTCTCACCCTGACGCGTAGGCGTATCCAGAATATCCACCGTAAACGAAGTGGTGAGCGATGTGAGCGCGCTACCCGCCGCCGAATATGCCGCAGCAATGAGCCCCACGATGAAAATTATTCCTACCGCCACCGGCATGGAGGAGTGTGTGGCAACCAGTCCGAAAAGCTCATCGCTTTTCGCAGGCATCTCGATATCCGCATAAGTGGTGTAAATCACCACAAGTGTACCGAGAATCAAGAAGAGACCAATAACAAAAAACTGCATAACTCCGCTGAGGATCATATTCTTGCGTGAAGACACCGAGTCGCGGCATGCCAGATGACGCTGCATCATATCCTGGTCAAGCCCGTTGGTGGCGATAGCCATGAAGATGCCCGCCAGAAACTGTTTCCAGAAATATGAACCGCTCATAGGATCGTCAAAAAAGAAAATCCTGGATGATTCGTGGGAGCGTACGGCGTTCACCATTTCGCCAAACGACAAGTGCATATTATCTGCCACAAAGAAAATACACAGCCCCACAGCACCGATAAGACACGCGCTTTTAAGCGTATCGGTCCATATCAGGGTTTTCACTCCGCCATTCACTGTGTAGAGCCATATCAGAGCAACCGTCAGAAGCACATTAACCTCAAACGGAATGCCAAGAGGACGGAAAACCAAGAGCTGAAGCACCGCACACACCACAAAGAAGCGCACCGAGGCGCCGAGCATTTTCGAGATAAAGAATATCCATGCGCCGCTGCGGTAGCTCTGTCTGCCGAACCTTTGCCCCAGATAACCGTAAATCGACACAAGATTACGTTTGTAAAACACCGGCACCAGCACCAGCGCTATCACCACATAGCCCACAATGAAGCCGAGCACCATCTGGAGATAGGCATGCCCCTTTGCCGCCACCATGCCGGGCACAGATATAAACGTTACTCCGGATATTGACGCGCCGATCATCGCAAACGCAACGACAGCCCAGGGCGCTTTGCGGTTGCCGGTAAAAAAAGTGGCGTTGTCGCTACCGCGTGATGCTATTGCCGAAATTGCCATGACCAACCCGAAATATGCGGCAACAGTGATAATTACTATAGTAGGACTCATGATTCCGGATATAAAAGATATGGTTTGCGTTTAGCTTTGAATGCCGTCACCTCATCGCTCCAACTTGCCCGGATTTCTTCGGCGGTGGCACCGCTTTCAATCATCTTCCTGATTTTGGCGTTACCGGCAAGCAGTTCAAAAAAAGAGGTGAAAAAATCCGCAGGTTTGCCCATGGAATTATAAGCATCGATTACATACTCAAAGTTAACTCCTTGCGCAATCATCTCCTCTTCAGACATTCCGCGCAGATTATGTCCGCGGCATCGCTTGCCGAGCTGAGGAGGATTTTTAGCTCCGGGGCGACTCTCCGGAGTGAAATAGAAATCTCCCGATCTCATTTTCGGATGACCGTAGATTGTAAAAGGAGTATCGGTGCCGCGACCGAGACTCACAGGAGTAGCCTCGAAATAGCAGGTGGAAGGATACATATACACCGCTTTCATGTCCGGCAGATTGGGAGACGGAGCAACAGGCAGCCGGTAGCGGGTGGCATGGGTATAGCCGGTGCACGGTATAACCTTGAGGTTTATCTTCTTACCCTCTTTCAGCCAACCTTCGCCGTTAGCCATCAGAGCCAGCTCACCAAGAGTCATGCCGTGCAGTGTAGGAATAGGCAAGCGCCCCACACCACTGGCATATTTCATATCAAGCACCGGACCGTCAACCGTCATGCCGTTTGGATTCGGTCGGTCAAGTACCATAAAATCCTTGCCGTAGCGGGCGGCTGCGTTCATCAGATCAACCATAGTGCAATAGTAGGTATAGAAACGCAAGCCCACATCCTGAATATCTACCACGATCACATCTATATTGTCCATCACGCTCTTGGCAGGCATTCGCGTGCGTCCGTCATAGAGCGACGCGATCGGAATTCCGGTTTTTGCATCCTTGCCTCCCGCAACGTGTTCACCCGCATCCGCCGTGCCGCGAAAACCATGTTCCGGCGAGAATATCGTCGTGACATTAAGCCCGTTACGCAGCATAAGGTCAAGAGTATGCTCCTTTCCCACCATACCGGTATGGTTGCTGAGCAACGCGATTCTCTTGCCCGCAAGCATTGGCTTGTAGTCGGCTATTCGGGCGGCACCGACCTCAACTTCAGCATTTGCAACACCGGCAAACACCATAGTCGTGACAAAAAATAATAATTTCAGATAACGCATTTTCTGAAAAGTGATAATGAGATTGTAAAGGTATGGAGAAAATCTCACTCCCCGTGCCGATTCTGCGCATCAACCCTATAAATAATGTTAATATATCATTCCTCTCTCTATCCATACACTAAATTTGTCGTGTTAAACTGATAGAATAGCGACACTGATGAATCTACTTGACTCTATAAAACAGCGCGCGATGCAGGGCACTCCCGCAACTATTGATGAAGCGCTGCAACTAAATGATAATTACACACTTGATGAACTTTGTGATGCCGCAAATGAAGTACGTGCGGCAAGAGAGGGCAATGAGATAGACACTTGCTCTATTGTCAACGCCCGCTCCGGACGCTGCTCCGAAGATTGCAAATGGTGTGCGCAGAGCATACACTACTCCACCGGTTGCGAAGAATACGATATTATTCCTGAAACCCGGGTGATGGCGGCAGCCCGTGCGAACGACGAATATGGAGTGAAACGCTTTTCGCTCGTGACCAGCGGCAGAAAAGTCACCGCTGCGCAGATCGACCGTTTCTGCGATATGTTTCGCAAGATAGCAGGTGAAACCTCGCTATATCTCTGCGCCTCTATGGGTCTGCTATCAAAAAATGAGCTTCAGAAACTCAAAGATGCAGGAGTCAAGCGCTATCACTGCAATCTCGAAACCTCATCATCATACTTTCCGGAACTATGCACCACCCATACCCACGAGGACAAGCTGCGCACTATCCGCGCAGCGCGTGAAGTGGGCATGGATATTTGCAGCGGCGGCATAATAGGCATGGGCGAAACCATGAGCCAGCGTCTTGAGCTTGCGCAAGAAGCGCGTGACGCGGGAGCTACCTCAATTCCGGTAAATGTGCTTTCTCCAATCAAAGGAACCCCTCTTGAAAATCAGCCCCTTATCAGCGAAGAAGAGATAGCCCGCACAGTAGCGCTTATGCGCTTTGTCGCACCAGACTGCACCTTGCGCTTTGCCGGCGGCAGAGCCCGCATGAGTCCGAAAATGACTGAACGCATATTGCGCGGAGGCATGAACGGCGCAATGATAGGTGACCTCCTCACCACCATCGGCAATAACGTCAAGGAAGACTACGACCTCTTCGCCGCCACCGGCTTCACCCTCCCCGAATAAATAACTTTGAATGCCATATAGCTGCAAACTTCCCTTACTGAGGATTACAAAAAGAATCACCGAGAGCTCATCCTCCCGGTGACTGTTTTACTCCCAATATTACAAACTCACTCACACATCTCAATCAGTTATTCCTAATTACACCCCCTTGCCACCTCAATTTTTTTGTAATTTTGTGAAATAACTATTGTTACAGCTTTATCACAGACTACTGTCTTGTTAAGATGCTGTCAGCTTTGTAAAAAATGAATTTGCAGACTATTTCATTAATCCTTATAAAATATACTTCCTTGCATGAAGAAGCTAACTCAAGAAGAACAGGTTATTGAAGCTTTACGTAAGCAAGGCGGGTACGCTACATTACGATGCCTTAACGAGGTAATGGATTTTTCTTCATGGAAAACGCTTACTCCGGAGGCAAGTGTGAGGCGTATTGTCCAGCTAAGTGATTCCATATTTAGGATCCAACCCGGACTTTGGGCACTTGAGGAAGCTCGGGACAGAGTTCTAAAGAAATTCAAGATTATCAATGGCGATAAACAAAGTGAAGAACTATTTAACCATTCTTATTATCAAGGGCTATTAATCGAGATAGGGCACTTTAGGAATTCAAAGACGTACATACCACCACAAGACCAACATCATTTGTTCTTGGAAAAAGAATTGGGGGATATGACTGATTTAAAGATTTTGCCACAATTTACTTATGATTATCTTCTTCGTAAAGCACGAACTATAGATGTAATATGGTTTAATGAACGAACTATGCCAACTCATTTCTATGAAGTGGAGCATACTACAGACATAAAGAATTCTCTTACCAAATTCTACGAGTTACAGGATTTCTTTTCATCGTTCTATATAGTGGCAGGTAAATATCGGGAAAATGCGTTTAAAGACAAATTCAATGCCTCTATATTTACTTCTATAAAAAATAGAGTGCAATTTATTACTTATGATAAAGTTGCTGCGTTACATTCTAATTTGTCTCAACAAAAAAATATCCTTTGGTAGGTTATGAAGTCCTTCATTATTTATACGACTCAAGGGACTACGTATGGTCCCAACATGAATGTGGATATAGAAAACTGTCAGGTTTTAGGAATAGTACAATCAAGCACTGAATTAGACGCTGTTAATGAACTTTTCAAGAATAACGACTGGATTAAACGTGCTGGATTCACTAAGGATTATGTAGTGGTGAAACAGCTTCTTTCATCATAACAAAAAGAAGATGTGAATGAGGTTATTGACTATCTTTGAAAAGACGTATATAATCTTTGCCTAGACTTACCCGTATCATCCTTGCTAATACTGATGAACACGATTGAGCGGGGGATTTATTTGAGCAGGGGGAGGAATTTGCCGTAGCCTTCCTCCTCCATTTTTTCGGCGGGGATAAAGCGGAGAGCGGCGGAGTTGATGCAATAGCGGAGTCCACCCTGGTCTTGTGGTCCGTCAGGAAACACGTGTCCGAGATGTGCGCCTGAAGATGAGCTTTTTACCTCGGTGCGGATTCTGCCGAATGAGTGGTCGGGCAGCTCGTTTAGCAGCGCCTCGTCAATAGGTCGGGTGAATGCAGGCCATCCGCAGCCGGAATTATATTTGTCCGTCGAGAGAAAGAGCGGAGTGCCGTCACAAATATCCACATATATGCCTTTGCGGAACTCTTCGTCGTACTCGTTGGTGTAAGGGCACTCAGTGGCAGCATGTTGAGTCACCTCCCACTGCAATGGAGTGAGACGCCTGCGCAGTTCCGCTTTTGAAACAGTACCTGTACCGGTAAGCGCTTTAGCCTCACGAAATAGCTCGGGATTAACATGGCAGTATCCTCCCGGATTTTTAACTAAGTAATCCTGATGATACTCTTCGGCGGGATAGAAATTTTTCAGCGGTCCCCACTCAACGGCTATCGGCTCGGTGTATCTGCGTTGCAGCATCGCTATCATCGCTTCAACAACCTCGGTATCAGCAGCATCGGTATAATATATGCCTGTGCGATACTGAGTGCCGACATCGTTCCCCTGACGATTGAGCGACAGCGGGTCTATACTCTTGAAAAACAGAGTAATGAGGTCGGTCAGACCTACCACATCATCATTATACACCACTTTTACCGTTTCAGCGGCGTTGGTTTCTCCGGTACACACCATTTGGTATGTAGGATTCTCCACGATGCTGTTGGCATATCCCGCCTCGGCTTTCTCAACTCCCCCAATCAGAGCAAACAGGTGGGCGGTACCCCAAAAGCAACCGCCGGCAAAAAATATTTCTTTAGTCATATTGCAATTTTTGTTGTTTCCTATATTTAATAAACACTCCGGGAGCGCCAATTGCCCCGGTTATCATAGCCGTTAATGCTTTGAAAAAGCCGCATCTGCCGCTTTTACTGAGCCGCCACGCCTTGAGCGGCAATCTGGCGACAGCGGTGAGCGGATATAGAAGCGCTATCGTGCAACCGAAGCCCCGCAGGGTTGCCGCGCTTGGATTGGCTCTCTGTCCGGTAGATATGTCAGGATGGCTACATATCTCTATAGGAAAGAAGCGGCAATGCACCACGGATCTAATTGCTGAATGCAGAAAAAACTCATCTTCACCGGCTGCATATCGTGTTCCCAATCCGAGATTTGTGCAGAAACGGAGTCCGGAAAGTGCTTTGCGCCTGCAAGCTATCTCCATAGTGGTCACGCTGTAGCCTTTTGGCAAACGCCGCCCGAGATCAACAGGTTTTTCCGGATAATTCACCTTACCGGGCATAGCTGCCTTGAAAGTGGCGAGGTCAAGAGTCGGGTCGGAGTCAAAAACAGTGATGATGATTTTAAAAGCATCCGGGGGATATATTATATCATCGTCGGCAATCAGAATTATATCGGCGGTACAGTGTGCGAGCGCATTGTTGCGGTTAGCGGACAGTCCTGTTCCGCTGAATCTCACCAGCTTCACATCCGGACGATTCAATTTTTCCGGAACCGGAGCGTCACCATGATTCTGCCAGGACACCACATAGCGCACATACGGTTGAGGAGGCAGAATCATCTGCTCCACTTTGCGGACACCGGCAGGAGTATGTGTCGCTATTGCTATATCCAGAGTAGTCATAACTTACTGAGCCAAAAATCAAGAAATCGTTTAGCCACCACCTCAGCAGAGTTGTGCTTCAGAACAAACTCTCTTGAAGCGGCGCCCCGGCGCGCTATCTCGGTTTTATTCAATACTATAGAGCGGAGGGTATCGGTGAGATCCGGGAGCTGAAGGGGAGCATTGAAAATCGGTCGGTTTTCCTTTTCGCCGATAAAATCATAATACTCCGGTTCACCGCCGCTTACCGTGGGTATGCCCAGCGACATAGCCATGAGAGCGGTTGTGGCGGGAGTATAGCTGTAAATCTGGTCAAGAACCACATGAGCGTTTCGCAGCTCACCCACAAATGAGTCAAACGGCAGATTCTCAACAATCTTCAACTCTGCTGCATGAGGCATCTCCTCAACCACCGCGCGTGCCGCTGTTTCCAGCAGATCAGAGCCTTTCATCAGCTTGCGTGTGTGGTCACGCCCGAGAAAAAATTTTACTTTCTCCGGATTTTCCGGCAAAGATACCTGAGAGAACAGCTGTGTGTCAACCGGTATTCCTCCATAAGCGCATCTGTCCTCACCGAGCGCGCGCATCATCGCGAGATGATATTCATAGAGCACCGACACAGCGCCGTCGAGCGCATCAAGCGCCTCTCTCTGATAGCTTACCAATTGTTTTGAATGCCATTGCTTCCATTTGTCAGCATTCGCAATATGATGACGTGATGGAGTATCACCTACAAACCATTCGCTGTATCTAAGTGGAGATTGTGGAGGTGTCACCATGTCAAGATAGGCTATATCGGTGCTCATAGCGCTCAGAAACAGCGATCCGTTGTTTTTTTTGAGCTTACGGAACAACGGGCGCAGCCACACAGGACGCAGGGCAAGGAAATTCAGGTCGTGAATAGCAACAATATCATAACCTCTCATCTGTCTGCTCAGATCTCCTATGGAACTTCGCAGCAGTAATCCGGCTCCTCCCAGCTTACCGTCAGCCCGTGACAGGTCAATGTCACGGTGAGTATTCATCCAGCGGGATCCGTCTGAGGCAATCGTAACGGTGCAACCCAGCGCTCTCAGTCCTGTTGCGAGAGTGCGGTGACAGTTGCTGTAGTCACCCAGCAGAAGTATATTCGGCTGTGAACCCATTTCGATTCCAAAAATAATGTATTTCAAACTATAGTGCAAAAAAAATGCCACGCATTGACCGTGGCATTTTAAAGTTGTCTTATAAATAAATTGTGTTATATCTTTTCTACCGGCTGCTGCAACTTAACGGTAGTCTGCGAAACGGTTCTGGA
>CAMWUZ010000060.1 GCA_947177595.1 uncultured Porphyromonadaceae bacterium
GCAGATATGTGCGCCCGCGCCTTGTGTCGCGTCTCACCGGTGAGAAGTTCGATTCCATTCTGCCGCTAACATACATCCGTGACCGCATTTGTAGCGAGAAAAACGCGGAAAAGATGCGCACCATGCTCACCTCGGTAGTGCATGGCGAGCACGGCACCGGCAAGCGTCTAAAAAATGATTATGTGAGAATTGCTGGTAAGACCGGCACCTGCTACATGATTGAAGGCGGACACTACAACAACGCCAAGAAGCGCCTCGCTTTCTGTGGATTCTTCCCAGCCGAAAATCCCAAATATTCCTGCATAGTTCTCACCTGCAACCCCAAGCAGAATGCTCTGGGAGCGGCGAGCACAAGTGGCGAAGTGCTGAAAAATATCGCATTGAAACTATATTCGCGCGGAATGCTTGACAACAGTTCCGACTACCGTGCCGAGCCGGCTAAGAATGATCCGCCGGTGCTGTATGCTACAGCAGATATCGAAAAGGCTAAGAAAGTGGGCAGTGCCCTCACCGGCGGAGGGCAGCATCGCTCCATTCAGCGCCACACCTCATCATCCAAGGGTGTGCCCTCCGTAGTGGGTCTTGGATTGAGGGATGCTATCGCCGCTCTTGAAAGCAGCGGCTACAACGTGCGCTTCAAAGGCTCAGGCTATGTTGCGGCGCAAACCCCCGCCGCGGGCACCGAAGCCGCCCGTGGTACAAGTGTTACCCTATCATTAAGAGAATAAAAACAAATAAACCAAATACCTTGTGTTATGAAACCATTGAGCGCGCTCCTTTCGGCAATCTCCATTGAAGAGATTATAGGAAACAAGGACATAGAGATCACATCAGTAGAGAGCGATTCCCGCAAGATTCAGCTTGGCTCGCTCTTCGTAGCCGTTCGCGGCACTGTTGTTGACGGTCATCGGTTTATTCCCATCGTCACTGTTGGAGGAGCTGCGGCTATAGTATGCGAGGAGCTTCCCGAAAGGCTCGAATCGGATGTCACATATATTAAGGTGGCAAATTCAGCCGTTGCTCTCGGATTTCTTGCATCCCGATGGTATGGTGATCCGTCACGCAAGCTAAAGCTCGTGGGTGTGACCGGTACAAACGGCAAAACCACTACAGCCACACTCATTTATGAGATGGCTCGGCTCAACGGTCACAAAGCCGGGTTGCTCTCAACAGTGTGCAACTATATTGAAACCGAGGCTGTGCCGGCGGCACATACTACCCCCGATCCGCTTACCCTCAACAGCCTTTTGGCAAGAATGGTCGATGCTGGCTGTACATTTGCGGCGATGGAGGTGAGCTCTCATGCAGCCCATCAGCACCGTATAGCCGGACTGCATTTTGCCGGTGGCGTGTTTACAAACCTGACACGTGACCACCTTGACTATCACAAGACAGTGGAAGCATATCTCAACGCCAAGAAATCATTTTTCGATATTCTGCCTAAAGACGCTTTTGCGCTCACAAATGTTGATGACAAGGTCGGGGAGGTGATGCTCCAGAACACTATGGCTACCCAATACTCATACTCGGTAAACCGCATGGCAAACTTCACCGGACGAATCATCGAGAGCCGTATCGACGGTACTCTGATGAGCTTCAACGGCAATGAAGTGGAGGTGCTGTTCACCGGACGCTATAACGCATACAATCTCACAGCTGTTTATGGCACTGCTATTCTGCTCGGCTTTGATCCCGAAAAAGTGCTCACTGATATGAGCCGTCTCGTGCCTGTTGCCGGAAGATTCCAGACTTTCCGTTCGGCAAACGGTATAACCGCAGTGGTTGATTACGCGCACACTCCCGATGCGGTGGTCAATGTCCTCACAGCAATCCGCGAGGTGGTTGGAAACAACAAACGCATCATAACAGTTGTGGGTGCGGGCGGAAACCGCGATAAAGGCAAGCGCCCCATTATGGCTAAGGAGGCGGCTACCAGAAGCGATAAACTCATTCTCACATCCGATAATCCCCGAGATGAGGAGCCGGCAGATATTCTCGCCGACATGGAAGCCGGTCTTGATGATGTGACCCGCAAAATCACCCTCAGCATCGTTGACCGCCGCGAAGCTATCCGCACTGCCGCAATGCTTGCCGCTCCCGGCGATGTGATTCTTGTTGCCGGAAAGGGACACGAAGACTATCAGGAAATCAAAGGAGTGAAGCATCATTTCGATGACCGCGAGGTTGTTGCCGATGTACTCTCGAAACTATAAAGCCGATAAATCATGCTCTACTATCTTTTCAACTATCTCGAAGATTTGGGAATACCAGGCGCAAGGCTGATGGATTATATCACCTTCCGCTCCGGTGCGGCTCTGCTGCTGTCTCTATTCATCGCTCTTGTTTTCGGCAGAAAGATTATCGACCGGCTGCAGCTAATGCAGGTAGGCGAGATTATCCGTGACCTCGGACTGGAGGGACAGATGCAGAAAAAAGGCACTCCTACAATGGGAGGCGTGATTATCATCATCTCCATTCTTGTTCCCTGTCTGCTCTTCGGAGATCTGTCGAGTATCTACATGATGCTGATGATTGTAGCCACGCTCTGGCTGGGCACTCTCGGATTCATGGACGACTGGCTCAAGATGAAGCGCCACAACAAGGACGGCATGAGTGGCAAGTTCAAGATTGTCGGTCAGGTAGGTCTCGGTCTTATAGTGGGTCTTACGATGTGTCTGAGTCCCGACATAGTCATGCGAGAGAATATCGAGACAATAGATGTGGAGAATTCCGAAACCGTCATCTCCTACAAGTCGGAGGATGTGAAAAGTCCGCAGACCACAATCCCGTTCGTGAAGAACAATAACTTTGATTACGCATACCTCACCGGCTGGATGGGCAAGTACGCGGCAACCGGTGGCTGGATTCTTTTTGTGATAGTGACTATCCTTGCCATCAGTGCCACTTCAAACGGTGCCAACCTCACCGACGGTCTTGACGGTCTCTGCACAGGAGTATCGGCAATAATAGGCGTGGCTCTCGCCATCATGGCATATCTGGGAGGTAATATCATATATTCATCCTACCTTAATATAATGTATATTCCCGGCAGCTCGGAGCTGGTGGTGTTCATGGCGGCATTCATCGGCGCGCTTATCGGTTTTCTCTGGTATAACGCTTTTCCGGCACAGGTATTCATGGGCGATACCGGCAGTCTGACCATAGGCGGTATCATCGCGGTGTTTGCGATACTGATACGAAAGGAGCTGCTTATACCGATTCTATGTGCGATCTTCTTTGTGGAAGATCTGAGCGTGATGATTCAGGTGGTATATTTCAAATACACCAGAAAGCGTACAGGTACAGGCAAGCGTATTTTCAAGATGACTCCTCTTCATCATCATTTTCAGAAGCCCGGCAACAGCGGCATAGAGGCTCTGATACAGGCACCTCTCAGAGCTGTGCCGGAGAGTAAGATAGTGACCCGTTTCTGGATTATAGCTGTATTCCTCGCGGCTGTCACTTTTGTAACCCTTAAAATCAGGTAATTATGGCAATCAATATTAGAAATCTTGTGGTGCTCGGCGGCGGCGAGAGCGGTGTCGGAGCAGCGATTCTCGGCAAGGAGAAAGGCATGAATGTGTTTTTGTCCGATTCAGGCAATATCTCGCAGAAATATCGTGATATGCTTGATGCAGAGGGTATCGAGTGGGAGCAGGGAAGTCACTCTATGGATAAGATTCTTGCAGCCGATGAGGTTGTGAAGAGTCCAGGTATTCCACCTACCGTGCCTGTTATGAAAGCCATTTACGAAAAAGAGATACCGGTAATTTCCGAAATAGAATTTGCCGGCAGATATACCGATGCCAAGATGGTATGCATCACCGGCAGCAACGGCAAAACCACCACAACACTACTCACCTATCATATTCTGCGCGATGCAGGTATCAATGTAGGTCTCGCGGGTAATGTAGGAAAAAGTCTCGCTCTCCAGGTTGCGAGAGAGCATCATGATGTATATGTTATCGAGCTGTCAAGTTTTCAGCTTGAGAATATGTATGAATTCAAGGCGAATGTAGCCGTGCTACTCAATATCACTCCCGATCATCTTGACCGCTATGACTACAAGATGGAAAACTATATAAAGGCGAAGTTCCGTATCATACGTAACCTCACCCCGCAGGATGCCTTTATCTATTGGCAGGATGACCCCGTTATCAATGCGCAGATGGCTCATGTGGTCACTGAAGCGCAGCTTTTCCCCTTTGCGGAGCATGAGGAGAACGGCACCAAGGCATATGTTGACGAGGATGATTCTGTTGTATTACTCACGCCGGAAACATCGATGCGTATGCCGAGAGCCGACCTGTCGCTCAACGGACTCCATAACCTGTACAATTCCATGGCGGCGGGATTGTCGGCTTGCATTCTTGACCTGAAGAAAGAGGATATCCGCCGCGCGCTGTCAAATTTCGAAGGAGTTGAGCACCGTCTTGAATTTGTGAGAGAGGTTGGCGGTGTGAGATATATCAATGACTCAAAAGCCACCAATGTCAACTCCTGCTGGTATGCTCTCGAAAGTATGCCTGAGAATACCGTGCTCATTCTCGGAGGCAAGGACAAAGGTAATGACTACACGGAGATAGAGCCGCTGGTCAAGGAGAAAGTCAAAGCGATAGTATGTATGGGCAAGGATAACACCAAACTGGAGCAATTTTTTGCCGGCAAGGTGCCTCAGCTTATATCCACACACTCTCTGGAGGAGGCTATAAACGCCTGTGTGAGTATTGCTGAAAGCGGTGATACAGTGCTTCTTTCGCCCTGTTGCGCCAGCTTCGATCTCTTTTCAAGCTACGAGGATAGAGGCAGACAGTTTAAAGATGCTGTAAACAAGCTGTAAAATTGGGAAAACATATATGTAATGGAAACATTATCTGCAACAACCGCACAATTCGGAGCGACAGACACTGGGGTCGCGAAAGAAGCTATTGAACCCAAATCGGATAAATATATCTGGGGTATCTATATATTTCTCTGCATAGTGTCGATTATAGAGCTGTACAGCGCATCCTCGCGTGAGGTAGCAGCCTCCGCGATAGGTGTTTACGGTCCGGTCGTACGCCATATATTCATGCTTGGCGCGGGATGTGGAATCATTCTGCTGCTTCAGCGTGTTCACTACCGTAAATTTATTCCGCTGATTCCGATATTTGCGATATTAAGCGTGGCAATGATGGTGTATGTGATGCTCTTCGGCGAGGTGGTAAACGGTGCGCGCCGCAGCTTCAGCCTTTGCGGTGTCACTATTCAGCCCTCTGAATTTCTCAAACTCTCGGCAGCGCTTGTCATAGCTCTCATAATGTCGCGCACACAGATAAAAGGTGGCGTGAAAAGAGCCGGGGTAATGTGGTCGGCGATAATAGTCATGCTATTCAGCGGATTGCTTATAAAGCAGGGTATGACCAATACCATACTTCTTATGGCTATCAGTCTTTCAATGATGGTGATCGGCGGCGTTGAATGGAAAAAATTCGGCGTAGTGCTTATGGCTTATGGTGTATGTTGCCTGATATTCCTGATGATATTCAAATCGGGTGGTGATTCCGATGTTGTTCAGGCAGACGGCGCCACAGTGGAAAGAGTTGACCGAAGCAAGACCTGGACAGAACGCCTTGACCGTTATTTTGGCAACGGTGAGCCCAAATACAAGCAGGAGCTTAATGCCAAGAACCGCCAGGAAATGTATTCATATATGGCGCAGGCAAATGGCGGAGTCTTCGGTGTGTTCCCCGGCAATTCTCGCGAAACAGCGCGACTGCCTCTCGCATTCTCCGATTTTATCTACTCGATCATCATAGAGGATACCGGTCTGCTGGGCGGAATATTTGTGCTGGTGGCATATCTGCTGCTGCTCGGGCGCGCGAGCGCCATATCCGCTAAATGCTCACGGGTGTTCCCGGCACTTCTGGTTATGGGTATGGCGGTGATGATTGCGTTTCAGGCACTGTTCCACATGGCTATCGTGTCAGGTTTCTTTCCGGTGAGCGGTCAGCCGTTGCCTCTCATATCCAAGGGCGGCACATCCATTCTCATAACTTCTATCGCGCTCGGAGTGATGCTCAGTGTGAGTCGTCATGCGGTACGTAATACTGAGAAACGAAATGATATCAATGATGAGATTAACGCTCTGCCGGAGGAACTCCGTGCGGCGAATCCCACACAGTTATAATATATATAAGGTATGAATAGTAATTCTCGAAGAGCCTTGAAGGTAATTATCAGCGGAGGAGGAACAGGGGGACATATCTTCCCCGCGCTATCTATTGCGGATGCGCTCAAGCGTGCAAACCCGCGCACTGAGATTCTGTTTGTAGGGGCGGAAAACCGCATGGAAATGGAGAAAGTTCCCGCAGCCGGTTATCGGATTGTGGGACTTCCCGTGGCGGGATTCGACCGCAAGCGATTGTGGCGCAACTTCAAGGTTCTTGCCATGCTGATGAAGAGTATGGCGAAAGCGAAAAAGGTGGTGAAAGAATTTAATCCGGACGTGGCGGTAGGTGTAGGGGGCTACGCCAGCGGTCCGGTGCTCAAGCAGGCTCAGACAGCCGGCATTCCTACCGTGCTGCAGGAGCAGAATTCCTACCCGGGAGTGACCAACAAGATGCTTGCACCCAAGGCGCAGGCTATCTGCACCGCTTATCAGGATATGGAGCGTTTTTTTCCGGCGGAGGCAATCGTGCTGACAGGTAATCCGGTGCGTGTGGCGCTTACAGAGTGTGCCCTTACCCGCAAGGAGGCTTGTGAGGATCTTGGATTTGATCCGGAAAAACCGTTGCTGTTTGTTACGGGAGGAAGTCTCGGAGCGCGCACAATCAACCAAAGCGTCGAGGTAGCGCTGAAGCAGTTTGACGAAGCGGGCATTCAGGTGCTTTGGCAAACCGGCAAGTTGTATGCCGATGAGTGCGGCAAAGTGGCTGAGGGATATCCGCTTGTGAAAGCGATGCCTTTTATCGGCGATATGGCTGCTGCCTATCGCGCAGCCGACCTGGTTGTGGCAAGAGCCGGCGCCGGCACTATATCGGAGCTTGAGTTGCTTGGCAAACCGGCGATACTGATACCGTCGCCTAACGTGGCTGAGGATCACCAGCGCAAGAATGCCGAGGCTCTCACATCGAGAGGAGCCGCCATTATGATTCTTGATGCGGACGCACCCGCGCAACTCGGCGAAAAGGTGTGCGCCCTGATTACTGACCGCGAGGCGCTGGATTCTCTCGGCAACGCGATTGCCGCGCTTGCAAAGGAGAACAGTGCGGAGCAGATTGTGGATGTTATTTACTCAGTAGTGTCATGAAACCGAATGTTTATTTCATAGGCGCCGGCGGTATTGGAATGGCTGCGCTCGAAAGATACCTTATTGCGAAAGGTCACGAAGTGGCGGGTTACGACCGAACGGAAACAGATCTCACCAAGGCTCTTGCTGCCGAGGGCGTCGCTATATCGTTTGACGGTTCACCTGAGAGTATCCCTGCAAATTTCACCGATCCTGCCACTACTCTGGTGGTTTACACTCCGGCGGTGCCGGAGTCGCTGCCGCTTTTCAAATGGTTTAGAGACAACGGGTTCGAGATTGTGAAGCGCGCCAAGCTGCTCGGCGAAATCACCCGCATGAGCAAGGGATTGTGTTTTGCCGGTACTCACGGAAAAACCACAACATCTTCAATGGCGGCACATCTCCTACACAATTCACCGGCGGGATGCAGCGCGTTTCTCGGCGGAGTATTGAGAAACTACGGCACAAATTTTCTGCTCAGTGACTCTTCACATTACACCGTGATAGAGGCAGACGAATATGACCGGTCGTTTCATCACCTGTCACCATATATAGCGGTCATCACGGCTACCGATCCTGACCATCTTGACATTTACGGCACGGAAGAGGCATATCTTGAAAGTTTTGCGAAATTCACGGAGCTTATCCGCCCTGATGGTGCCCTTATCATACATACCGGGCTAAAACTCAAGCCAAAAGTGCAGCCGGGAGTGAAAACATTCACTTATTCGCGCGATAAAGGTGATTTCCATGCCGAAAATATCAGACGTGGAAACGGCACCATAGTTTTCGACTGTGTTACTCCTGAAGGTACTATCCGTGACATTGAACTTGGAGTGCCGGTGGAGATAAATATTGAAAACGCCATCGCTGCTATAGCGGCAGTAACCGTTGCCGGGGAGGCAGACGCGGATTCAGTGCGCAATGCCATGGCATCTTTCATGGGACCGAAACGCCGCTTCGAGTTCTATCTGCGCGAGCCTGGATCACAGGGTAGGGCTATAATAGATGACTATGCCCATCATCCGGATGAACTCAAGGCATCTATAAGTTCCGTGAAGTCACTTTATCCCGATAGAAAACTCACCGTGGCTTTTCAGCCGCATCTCTATTCGCGGACCCGTGATTTTGCCGGAGATTTCGCCGATGCACTGTCACTTGCCGATGAGGTGATTCTGCTGGACATTTATCCTGCACGCGAGGAACCTATACCAGGAGTAACATCAAAAATCATTTTTGACAGGATTAAAACACCGGCAAAAATGATGATTTCAAAACAAGAGTTGACAGACACCGTAAAAAAATGTAACTTTGAAATTCTTTTGACAGCCGGAGCGGGAGACATGAGCGAAATGCTTCCGGAGATGGTCAGGGAAGTTGAAAAAGCTAAATGAAGAAAAACGGGACAGCAC
>CAMWUZ010000061.1 GCA_947177595.1 uncultured Porphyromonadaceae bacterium
TCGAAACGACGCTGTGCTTCAGCTTCATCAAAAGCACCTTTCTTTACACCGCCCTGGAGGTGTTTCATCAACAGAACGCCTTCGTCAGACAGGATTGTACGAACGGTGTCGGTGGGTTGTGCACCGGTGTTAACCCAATACAAAGCACGCTCGAAATTGAGAGTAACTGTAGCAGGATTAGTGTTCGGATTATAAGAACCTATCCTTTCAATAAACTTACCATCTCGTGGTGCCCTGCTATCGGCGATAACAATAGGATAGAACGCATAGTTTTTACGACCATGACGTTGCAGTCTAATTCTTGTTGCCATTAAAAAATTTGTTTAAGTTTTTGGTTTTGTATTGTTTTGCGGGCACAAAGGTAGTGATTTTTTCTCATACCACCTTCTGATACCGACTTTTTTTACTGAAAACAGCAGAAATTTGCATTATTCCTCAAAAATAACCGGCATCTTCATAGCCTCACCTCATTAATTCTTCCAGTTTTTCCTTCAGGGGAGAAAAATCCTCACTTTCGGCAAGAAAACTATCAAGAAGGGTTATAGTGCCATCGGGAGCAACAAAAGCGTATTGAGGAATCCACATCGAGGAATTATGTCCGAAAGTATCGTATAGATCCATCTTTACAACAGGATTCATAAGCAGGTGATCACCTATAAGGTTATTGAGTAATACGATATTCCGCCATTTATTTTCAATGTCGTTTTGCTCGTCAATTGAAATATACAATAACTGAATCCCTTTCTCAGCCGCATACTTCTGTACAGGTTCCACATGAGTGAAACTTTGGAGACAGGGTCTGCACCATGTAGCCCAAAGATCAATAAGAACAGGCTAACCCTTATATGGTGCAAGAATATCTGCAACTGTAGCGATTTCCGAATTATCCCTGAAATTGATACCCTCCCTTTCAGGCGGATTATTGAAAGCTATGTTACGCGACGCCTGCTCGTCAAGCAACGGAATCAATGAACTATTGGGATATTTATCCTTAAACTGATTAGTAAGAGCAATCGCTCCGGGATTGTATAATCCTCTATGACCGTCCTCCAACAACAATGTGCCAAGAGCGGCTTCTGTAGCTTTTCCACTAAAAACAGAGTCACAATATTCTGCCTGAAGGAGTAAAAACTCATTGCCGGAAAGTTGTTTTAAAGAATCACCTTTATCCACATATAACATATTTTCGACAAGCATCTTCCAATAAGGGAACAACCCGGATGACGGCGTTGACACATTTATATTCTTAATAAGTTCCTTGTATGTTTTATCCCATTCTTCATTGCCTGCGAAGTGACTATATTTGGTAATAAATATAATATCCCTGTAAAACTTTGCCATACCGTTATAAGCATTCAACAACCAAGGAGATGCATTTTTATAGCGGGTATTTATACTATCAGTATAGTTATCAAATTTTCCAAGTACCGCAGCAGGGATGGAGTCAGGTGCAAGATTCAGTTCATCCGGCACTATACCGGGTGCGATTAAAGAGAAGTATATATTGGAAAGGTTTTTCGTATCTTCTGCAAGATTAAAGTTTTCCACTCCACCCGCCTCTGGATTTATCTGAAACGCTTCTTTAGCCAAAGGATCAATCACAAGCTCTGCGGTACCGGACATAAGAAACATACTTTGAGAAAGATCGGGTAATTTTTTCGCAGGATCTTTTGCCTTTACAAAAATATATTCAACACCGTCTGTCGGGAGATATATTGTAAAAGTACTGTCAGAATCCAGAACGACAGGATTACTTTCATTTACATAAACACCGTTATATGAACGGAAATAACTCAACTCTCTTCCTCCAAGATTCTTGACTGACACTTTCAGTACAGCTTCATTCTTTCCGGAAGCAGAAACGCAGAAAGGTAAAGCGACATACAACAGTAATGACGTGATTGTAGTTCGTAATAACATAGTTATTTTGATTTTTTGAATTTGCCGCCAAATATATGTTTTTTTTAATACAGCCAATTTATTTTATTAAAAAAATGACTCTGATGCTTTTAGCAAATTCTCAGGCTTACCGATATCAAACCAACGGTAATCTTCACCCGGCATATATCCTCTTATATTCAGGTGTGCCGCATTCGCAGCATAAAAAGGAGTCGTTGAAAATATCGGTCCATGCTCCCCGGCATATTTACTCAAATGTGTAAAGAGCGACGGATTCACCACCGAAACTCCCCCGAAAGCAAGACTCCTTAAATCATATGTGTCAAGTCCCGGCGGGATAGTCTTATCCGTACCTTTTTTTGCCCAACCTTTTAGCCTTAACGAGTCATCGTACACGAAAGTTCTGCTACTGAACCTATCCTGAGCAAGAAGAGTAACATCAGCGCGGCTACTGACATGAGCTTCAACCATCTCCTTTAAAGAGAAATCCGTGAGGATATCGGCATTATGCACTATTATCGGTTCCTCGCCCATAAGATAGCCGGATGCCGCAAGTAATCCCCCACCGGTATCTAGAAGAACATCCGACTCGTCACTGATATTGATATTCAGTCCAAAATTATTGTTTGCGTATAGATAATCCCGGATCATATGAGCAAAATGGTGTACATTGACAACCACCTCTTTCACACCGGCTTCTTTGATTTTTAATAAAACTCTGCCGAGCATGGGCATTCCGCACACCTCCACCAAGGCTTTAGGTTTATTATCTGTAAGCGGTTTAAGCCTTGTGCCGAGTCCCGCGGCAAAAATCATAGCTTTCATTATCTTTTCCTATATAGTTTCGCTGATTTTTCTTTCGCGGTGAATCAGATGCACCTCTATGCCGAAACGCTCTTTTATATGTGCGGCGGTACACTCTGCGCAATATACCGAACGATGTCTGCCACCGGTACATCCGAAGAAAACATTCAGAGATGTGAATCCACGAGCCATATAACGTTCGACAGAATAATCGACCATACTCCAAGCCGCCGAGAGAAAGTTCTTGACCTCTCCCCTTTCTTCAAGAAACTTTATGACAGGTTCATCTCTGCCTGTCAGTTGCTTATATTCGTCATATCTTCCGGGATTATGCAATGCTCTGCAGTCAAATACAAATCCTCCGCCGTTACCGCTTTTATCCTCCGGCATCCCCATCTTGTATGAGAAACTGCCAACTGTAACAATGAGCCTACCTGACTGAGGCTCATTTTTGCCGAAAGACTTACATGAGACCAATCTCTCTACAACTTTGCGCAGATGCGGCAAATCCGGGAAACCGCTGTCCAGCAGTTCCCTTAGATTATCCAGAGCCGCAGGAATACTTTTTATGAAATGCTCTTTTTTCTTCACCAATCCTAAAAAACCATACGCTCCGAGAACCTGAAGGGTACGAAGCAGTATGAATAGCGGTAACTGCGAAATAAGCTGAGATTTAGAGGATTCGAGAACAGGTGCAGAAGAAATATAATGATTGAAGAGATGATTTTTCAAATCGGTGGGAAAAGCCGCACGAGCTTGCCATAGAAACGACACCACATCATATAATCCGCACCCCTTACGCGCTCCCTGAAAATCTATGAAAACGGGCTGAACTCCATCTTTCAGCATAACATTTCTGCTCTGACAATCACGCAAAATGATAGAATCCATTCCACATGATTCAAGCATATTGACAAACTTCTCAAAGTCATTTTCAAGAAGTTCCTCATCAAATTCTATTCCAGCCGGTTTAAGAAATGAATATTTGAAATAATTCAGGTCCCAGACTATTGCCCGACGGTTCATCTCCGGTGTGGGATAGCACTTCGCGAAATCAAAACCGGAGAAACCGGCGGTATGGAATTGAGCGAGTTTTGTCATCACATTTTCCAGAATAGAAATGTGAGCAGGCGTATATTCTCCTGATTTTCTGCAATCTTCAAGACGTTCAAACAGTGAAACCGAGCCGACATCAGATTGCAGATAAGTCATATTATCCTTGCTTAAAGCTAGAACTTCCGGTACAGGCAAACCCATCTTTGCAAACTCGCGTGACATATAAATGAACGCTTTGTTTTCCTGCTCAGACACACCTATTGTTCCTACACAGCAGAAAGAACTACCGATCAACCGAAAATATCGGCGTTCTGAACCAGCCCCTGCTATAGGAACTATAGAATCGGGATTATTGCCTGTAACAGCCTTGAATAAATCGCTCAACTCTTGCATAAAACTGTGCTTATTTATCACAAAGATATATTAATTATTTATTTTTTTTGCGCAATGTCACACTCTTTGCACTCATTTTATTACTTTTGCGCGTTAATAACATAAACCAATCCTTATGCTCAAACAGCCTGAACGACTCTACGGACTCATTGGTTACCCTCTCGGACATTCCTTTTCTCAGGACTTTTTCAATAAAAAGTTTGACTCCGAAGGAATAGATGCCAGATATATGAATTTTGAAATAGAGGATATCGGAGAGTTAATGGAGGTTGTAGCTCAATATCCGAACCTCAGAGGGTTGAATGTTACAATTCCTTACAAGGAGCAGGTGATACCCTACATGGATGAGATGGATGAAAATGCTGCAAAGATCGGTGCCGTGAATGTCATTAAATTTATCGGCAAAGGATCGTCTCTGAAATTAAAAGGATATAATTCAGATGTTATCGGCTTTACCGACTCTATAGCACCACTCATTAACGACCAACGCCACAAGGCGCTGATTCTGGGAACCGGAGGTGCGGCAAAAGCGGTGAACTGCGGACTGCAGAACTTGGGTGTGGAGACAATTTTTGTATCACGCCGCGAACGCCCCTGCGGACTCACATATTCTGCGCTCACTCCGGAAATCATGGCAGAGCACAAAATCATTGTGAACACTACTCCTCTTGGAATGTATCCCCACATAGATGAATGCCCCGATATTCCATACGATTGTCTCACACCGGAGCATCTTTGCTATGATCTTCTGTATAATCCTGATGTTACTCTATTTATGCGGAAAGCGGCGGAATTTGGAGCCGAGACAAAAAACGGTCTGGAAATGCTTCTGCTGCAGGCATTCGCGGCATGGCAGATCTGGAATGACTGATATCAGAAAATAATCAAGAAATGAAAGATAACTTTTCTCAAAAAATGAATTCCGCATCAAAGATCGTTTATATCTCTTTGATTGCCATTTGCCTATTCCCGTTTGACAAATTAGGGATGAAACAGTATGTCACTCCGGCTGTCGCACTTTTTATCGGACTTATATATGCGCTGCTTTTTGAGTGCCCTTATCCGACATTCAATAAAAAGACTTCAAAATACCTTCTGCAAGTATCGGTAGTTGGTCTTGGATTCGGCATGAATGTTACCGAATCACTGAAAAGCGGCAGTGAAGGCATGATGTTTACCATAGCCTCTGTTTTCGGAGTTATGTTTTTGGGAATCCTGTTCGGTTATTGGCTTCACATCAACCGCAAGACAGCTTATCTCATATCCTCAGGCACAGCAATTTGCGGTGGTAGTGCAATCGCGGCAGTAGGGCCGGTGCTCAAAGCCAACAGTCATGAGATGGCGGTTTCTCTGGGAGTTATCTTTATCCTCAATGCCATAGCCCTATTTATCTTCCCACCCATCGGCAGATTTTTTGAAATGAGTGACGCACAGTTCGGCACTTGGGCTGCGATAGCGATTCATGACACATCATCTGTTGTGGGAGCGGGCGAAGTATACGGACCGGAAGCGCTGAAACTCGCTACATTAATCAAACTCACACGCGCACTGTGGATTATTCCGCTGGCGTTTGTAACCATGATTATTTTCCGTGACAAAACCGCCAAGATTTCCATACCCTGGTTTATCTTCCTCTTCGTCGCCGCAATGATTGTCAACACATACTGCGGTCTTCCGGAAGCATTCTGCGAATGGTGTGTATGGCTTGCCAAAAAAGGTCTTGTGCTCACACTGTTTCTTATCGGTGCATCTCTTTCATTAAAGACAATCAAAGCTGTGGGCGTAAAACCGCTTTTGCTTGCCATACTTCTGTGGATTGTTATCGGAGTAAGCAGTTTCTTTGTTGTCCGTGCAACAATAGTGTAACTCACGGGCTTTGAAAGCTCCACTTTCATTAGTTCCTCTCCTGCCTGTAACCTTAGCGTTTGCAGCGGGAATCCTTATCTCATATTTAGGAGTTCCCCTATTATGTGCCGGCTTCTTTATTGTTACCGGAATAGTCCTGTCTATCAGAAATTTTCGATATTTCGCCGCACTTGCCGCTGCTGTCGCACTCGGGCAGTTGGATATGTGGCTGCAAACCCCGGCAGAACACATTATTCACGGAATTATTGGTGAGAAATATCTTATCGCGGATGTATATTCTGTCAGAGATACCGAGACTTCTCAAATATTGGGAGTAAAGATTCTGGAGGCAGGTAGCGACTCTACCAATATGCTCAAGATTGAAGATATTCGCTCTCAAATAGTCATTCCGGCATTTATACCTTCAATATCAGCGGGTGACAGAGTGATGATTAAAGCCAAAATGAGTTATCCGGATTCCATCGAGTATTTTCCCGGACAACTCACCTACCGAAAAATTCTCAGGCGGCAAGGGATAATCGTTTCAGGAATAGCCGCTCCTGATGAAGTTTACAGAATTGAGAATTCACCTGCCCTTCTGCCATATTTTGCCAGAGTCAAGACAAAAATACAACATCAGCTTTTACGCAGTGATCTGAGAAGTGAGACAAAAGAATTTTTAATTACGGCGATTACCGGAGACAGCAGCATTCTTGACAACGATACACGACAGAGCTTTGCCAGAGCCGGTATAGCTCATATTCTCGCACTGAGCGGTCTGCATGTAGGTATAATCATGGCTATATGTTCCTTGCTGTTCTTTCCTCTTATATTTTTACCTTCACTAAGAAACAGCCGCCCGATTCTTATAATAGCAGCGTTGTGGCCGTTTGCTTTCATCACAGGACTATCTCCATCGGTTACCCGTGCCGTTATCATGGCAAGTTGTCTTATCTTAGCGGTTTTGCTTCAGAAGCGCCATAGTTCATTCAACGCCTTATGCGTTGCCGCACTAATCATATTGCTTTTTGATCCGAGGTCAATGTTCAGTATCAGTTTTCAACTCAGTTTTGCTGCGGTTGCGGGAATACTTCTGTTCGGCAAAAGTCTTAATCCTGTACCGGAACGCAACCGACCGGCATACAACACAATAGGTTTTCTAACAATGAGTGTTGGAGCAATGATAGCGACCGGAGTAATTTCAAGTTTTTATTTTCACACATTTCCAATATATTTTCTTGTTGCCAATGCATTGATTTCCCCTATTCTCACGCCATTGATAGGCGGTGGTATAATAGTGATTCTGCTGACTGCAACAGGACATTCAGCCCCAACATTGTGCCGTATTGTCGATACTCTTTACGAGTGGGTGAAAGGTGTGGGTAATACAGTTGCAGATATACCGGGTTCTTCTATAAATCATCTGTCCATCAGCACCGTCTCCTTAGTTCTCTGGTTAACTGCCGTGTCTTTCTTGGCTCTATGGTTATATAAGCGCAGACGTGTGTTCGGCTATGTTGCAATGTTAACCACAGTTACTTTTTTAAGCCTGATGCTTTTGAACAAAAAAACTGAATCGCACGGTGTATATATCATTCCGGGAACCTATCGCACAGATATTGCCGTGTGCTCCCCTACAAGAATTGATATTATTTCTACCGCCCTTCATCGCGAAAAGGAGAGGATCAGGGATAATTCATTAAAATCGTTCTCGGAGTATATGTTGGAACACAATATAGATACCCTTGAGATTGTCGGCAAGAAGTTTTCAAACGGTATCGTATTGTATGATTATCCGCTTATCACAATCGGCACAAAAAGGGTAATTGTTGCAGATTCCAATCCTTCTATACCAGCAGGAACAGCGGTTGACTATATCCTTGTATGTCGCGGATACAGAGGAGATATTGAAAGTCTGGTAAGCAAATACACATGTAAAAATATTATTCTCAGCGGTGATCTTCATCCCAAGCGTCTCGCCAAATACATTGAAGAATGCCGTTTAATGGCAATCCCCTATACATCGCTACGCAATCAGGCATTCAACAATCTCCTGACAGCGCCTTGAATCCACGGGCAAAATACTCTCTGGAGAAGTCGGTCGGACGCACAACCTTTCCGTCAAAACATACTATATCAATATCTATTTTCACTATGTGATGACTATCACGATGTGATCTGCCGAGTGCACTCTCTATTTTTTTACAAATTTCATTCAGTGATTTTTCATCTCCGCACCAAGTACCTACCGCTACTGCATTGAGATAATCAGGATCAATACCATTAATTGCCGGAGTAATATATGGCTTACACATTTTCCATGACGACAGAACGGTTTGCAACCTGTCAGCAGCTTCTGCCACAAATTTCTCCGCATCGGTATGGTTGCTGCCGATCGAGAGCCATACTTGCCTGGAATCAGATACCATCCTGAGATATTCCCTTCATGGTGAGTGCAACACGCGAACGCTGTGCATCAACGTCCAGCACCTTTACTCTCACAGTTTGTCCGACACTGAGCATCTGTGACGGGGAGCTTACGAATCCTTCAGACATCTGTGAAATATGGATTAGTCCGTTTACTTTCAGACCTATGTCCACAAACGCGCCGAAAGCAGTCAGATTATTCACTTTGCCTGTAAGTTCCCTACCGATATGC
>CAMWUZ010000062.1 GCA_947177595.1 uncultured Porphyromonadaceae bacterium
GCTTTCACCTTCAAAAACCACATCGACCACCGGTCCGATCACCTGGGCAATTTTTCCGAACTTATCGCTCATATTCAGTCAAATAACGTTTTCAGAATTAGATTTTAAAGATGGATACCGTAAACAACGATGAGCACCATGAGCACAAGGTTGAAGAGGTTGATTGGCAGGAGATACTTCCATTCAAGAGCCAGCATCTGGTCAATTCTAAGACGGGGGAATGTCCATTTGAACCAAATGATGATGAATGAGATTACGATAGCCTTGCCGATAAACCATACAACACCGGGGATGTAGTTCATGATAGCGTTGAATCCGTCCCATCCGGGGAAATGGAGGGGCATCCAGCCTCCGAAGAACAGGAGGGTAGCAACACCGCTGACTATAAAGAGGTTGAGATATTCAGCGAGATAGAAGAAGCCGAAGTGAATACCAGAATACTCGGTATGATATCCGGCTGTTAGCTCACTCTCCGCTTCGGGAAGGTCAAACGGTCCACGGTTTGTTTCAGCAGTACCTGCGATCAGATATATGATGAAAGCGATGATTGCGGGAATATGACCTGAAAAGATAAACCAAAGATTATCCTGGGCATTAACTATATCACCAACACTCATTGAGCCGGCGAACACCACCATAGTGAGAACCGAGAGTCCGATAGAAAGCTCATAGCTGACCATCTGGGCACCGGAACGGAGTGCACCGATAAGAGTGAACTTATTGTTACTTGACCAACCGGCAAGAAGAATACCGAGAACACCTATAGATGACACGGCAATGAGGAAGAATATGCCGATATTGAAATCTATAATCTGAAGACCGTTACCCCAGGGAAGCACCGCAAAGGCAAGCATCGATGCCAGAATAACGAGATATGGTGCAAGGGCGAAGAGGAACTTATCGGTATGGTTCAGTGAAATGAGCTCTTTAATGAGCATCTTGAACATATCGGCGAAGCTCTGCAGAAGTCCCATGGGACCTACGCGATTAGGACCGAGGCGGCACTGGAATGCGGCACAGACCTTACGCTCGAAGTAAATATAGAAAAGTGCCAGAAGCGCGTATGTCAACAGGAGGGCAACTCCAATCAGCACACATTCTGTGGTAATGGTAAGCCACTCCGGCATGAATGAGCTGAGGAAGCTGTGAATCCAATTTGTAAATAACGAGAAATCAAACATAACTTATGTCTTTTCGGATTTTATTCAACTTATCTGTCAATATCAGGCACAATATAGTCAAGCGAACCGCCGATTGTGATAAGGTCTGCAATCTTGTCGCCGCGTGTAAGGCTATCTACCACAGCCGCTGCGGGGAGCGAAGGAGTAGCGAGTTTGAGACGATAGGGATTCACTGTGCCATCGCTCTCGAGGTAAACGCCGAATGTGCCACGGCAGCCCTCGACTGTGCGGAACCAGTGACCTACAGGAAGTTTGATCACTTTGGGAACTTTCACGCAGTATTCGCCTTCGGGAATATTGTCAACGAGCTGCTCAAGAATCCTGGCGCTCTGCTCGATCTCGCCCATTCTAACTTTGAAACGAGCCATTGAGTCACCTTCATGGCGGATAACTTCCTCGAAGTCGAGTTCGGGATAAATGCTGTAAGGAGTTGTCTTGCGCACATCGCAAGCCCAGCCGGAAGCACGTCCGCTCGGACCGGTAACGCCCCATGAGATAGCTTCTTCACGACCAAGCACCCCAACACCTTCCATGCGGTTCTTGGTGATGACATTGCCGGTAAACAGCTTATCGTACTCCTTGAGGTTCTGGGGAATTATCTTGAGAAGAGCCTTAACATCCTCAACAAAATCAGGAGCGAGATCCTGCATAACGCCGCCGATACACTCGTAGTTGAATGTCATGCGGGCTCCGCAGGTCTTATCCATGATATCAAGAATCTGCTCACGCACGCGGAGAGCGTAGAATAGCATGGTTGTGGCACCGAGGTCCATACAGAATGTGCCTATGAACAGACAGTGTGAAGCGATACGGGAAAGTTCGTCCATCATCACTCGAATCACCTGTGCCCTGCGTGAAATTTCGATTCCGGCAGCCTCCTCTATGGTCATGCAGAGGCAGTGGTGATAGGGATGAGCCGAGAAGTAATCGAGACGATCCATGAAATGGAGAGTCTGCGGATAGGTCAGATTCTCGCATATCTTTTCGATGCCGCGATGGATATATCCCATATAGACATCAATTTTCTTGATGGTCTCGCCGTCAACGGCAGTGCGGAAGCGAAGCACACCGTGAGTAGCTGGGTGCTGCGGACCGATATTTACAACAAAGTCGTTTTCTGCAAAAATTCTCTCCTCCTTGCACTCGATTTTACCGTCGGCATCGCGGGTATAAACCTGAGTGAAGTCACTCTGACGCTCGTTGTCCTCCGGCACCGGATTGGTTTCCGGGCTGGCGTCATAGTCTTTTCTGAGAGGATAGCCTTTCCAGTCGATACTCAGGAAAAGGCGACGCATATCCGGGTTGTTAATGAAAATGATTCCGAAGAAATCATACACCTCGCGCTCGTAGATACCGGCGATGTGCCAGAGGTCGGCAATAGATGTGAGAGCCGGATTGACTCTGTCTTCAGTAGCCACCTTCACGGCAATGCGTTTATTATATTTAGTAGAGGTGAGGTAGTAAATACATCCCATTTTCTCTACCCAGTCCATGCCGACGATGGTCATGAGAAAGTCAAACGAGAGCTCGCCATTGTCGCGCAGCGTTTCAGCGAGGTCATGCCATTGGGAGTCGGGAATCTCCACTGTCAGGATATCTCCCTCCTCAAAAGTGGCTTGCGGAAAAAGTTTGGCTATAATTTCCTGAGTATCTGCCATATCAATGATTGGTTTCGTGTTTTCGATTAAATAATGAACGGATGAGGGAGACTATCAATCTTCAACTCCCGGAATGGGATGATTTTTAAGGAATTCCTCCTGTTTTTCCTGACGGTTTACTCCGCCGAAGAATTTCTCAACCTTGATTTTGCGAGAAAGCTGCATGATTGCATAAATCATAGCCTCGGGACGAGGAGGACAGCCGGGAAGATAAACGTCAACAGGAATAATTTTGTCAACACCCATCACCACATGATATGATTTCTTGAACGGACCGCCACTCACGGCGCAAGCTCCACAGGCAATCACATACTTGGGCTCGGCAAGCTGATCATAAAGACGGCGAAGCACAGGAGCCATACGGTGAACTATAGTACCTGCTACCATAATGAAGTCAGCCTGACGGGGGGATGAACGCGCAACCTCCCAGCCGAAACGAGCCATATCGTAGCGGGCAGCGCCAAGAGACACAAATTCAATACCGCAACAGCTCGTCGCAAAAGTCAGAGGCCAGATAGAATTGGAACGTCCCCAGTTGATTAACTTGTCAAAAGAGCCGACAACCACATTAGCGCCATTGTCCTGGAGCTCTTTTACAAGACTCTCGATATATTCATTATCTTTCCACGCCTCATAAGGCATGCTTTTGGTAGTTACTTCCATTCAAGCGCTCCTTTCCGCCAGGCATAAACCAGACCCAGCACTAAGATTATGAAAAAGACTGCGATGCTGATAAGTCCCGCACCACCGAGAGCTTTTACCCTAACAGCCCAAGGGAACAGGAATACGCATTCCACATCAAACATCAAAAACAGAATAGCGAAAAGATAGTAGCCAACCTTAAACTGAGCCATACTTTCGCCACGGGTGGGAATACCACACTCATAAGCCTCACCCTTCTGCGGGTTGAAAGAACGGGGTGAAATCAGCCCCGCAAGCCACAACGCTAGAGCAACAAGCCCGATACCGGTCAGAGCGGCGGCAATTGCTAGCGTTGAGTTTTGAATCGACAGTAATACCATATTATTATTGTGTCAAAATTTATTCGTGGTTAACCACCTCATTCACAACACGAAGGCACAGACTCCCACTTCCGCGTCGCACTGTGATACGAGATAATTAGATTTTGGTTGCGCAAATATAGACAAAATTTCTCAACTTCCCCTCAGATTCTTTTCCATTTTTTTAACCTGAGCAAAAAGTTTGTTAAAAATATATAACATCAACCTTCACCATCTTTCCGGCAAGGCAGAGCAAGCTATTCAGGCGTATAGGCGGCTCCAAACACCGCCGCCACCTTATAAACCATACAATTAAAGCTCAGTTCCGATTTTCCACCGGGAAGAGCGGTCATTTTAAGATTGGTGATTTCAAATCGGGGGTAAGGAGTGCCGGCAATCGAAGGTATCAACCTGTCGCACTTGAGATTAAATCCTCCTTCTGTCAAAACAACATCAATAGAACCGAACTGCTGCATCTCGGCATCATCAGTTGAGCCAAACACCATTGTGCCCAGAGAAGGCATATTCGCATCAAAGGACGGATCATTGATGCGCAACACGGCTTTTTTCTTATCCGCATCAATATCAACTATATAAACTGATTTTGACGATACGAAAGATTTCTGATTGGTAGTATTGACTGTTGATGTGGTGCCTTCAAACACAGTACGGAAGGGTATCTCCACAACGCTGCGCCTGTTATCCACAATATAGCTGACTGCAATACCACCGGCTTCTACCGGTTTGGTAGCGTCACCGTTTATATCTATCTCCTTTTTAGCAAGAGCAACGATTTCCAGTTGGGTAAATACCGGCGAATTGAGTTTATCCGGAGTCACCCGGTCAAGAGAGATAATTCGTGCCTTGGTGGAATTGTCTCCGCGAAAAGGAACATCGCTTAACACATAGTTGGCTCCACTCTCATTGACAGCGAAGCGCACATTGCGCATCTCAATTGTCGCAGTATGCTTGTCATCGTTGAATGCGATACTGTAAGATGCACCGGTGAAGACCACCCCATTCTCAGTACCGTCGGCAACATAGGTGAAGGAAGGCGCCGATGTCACTTCATACTCGATGGCGGGTTCTTCAACAGTGCCTTCACTACAGCTCCAAAGAACCGGCATAGCGGCGCACACGGCTAAAATCATATATTTTCTCATATTCATACATCTTGATAATTTACAATCTATTTATGTGTTGCGAAATCAAATCGGAGAGTAACGCCACAGGTGAGCGGCATACCACGCTGAAAGAAAGTATTGCCTATAGACTTGAAGCTAAACACATTATACTTGCTGTTGGTGAGATTTTTACCCCATAATTCAAGAGTAGCGTTTCCACTTCGGGCACCGATTGAGGCCCCGAGCAAAGCATAGGCACTCTGACGCCGGCCATTTTCTTCATCCCAGTAAATATCTCCCGCGCCGCGCGCATTCACATTAAACGTCATCTCGTCAAGCACTCCTGACACAGGCTGTGTATATGTCAGTCCTGCATAAAAGGTATTAGCCGGAGCATATGGCACTCTCTTACCCGAGAAATTCTGCACCCCGTTAAAAAACTCCTTGAAAGTGGCATGAGTATAGCCATAAGAAGCATTGACCAGCCAGCGCGAAGTCGGCACGAAGCTGATCTGCAACTCTGCCCCATAGCTCTCAGTCTTACTTGCGTTGGTGGTTATCCTGCCTGTGGTGGTACCGTCCGGAAAGGTTGTCACCTGCTGATCGCGGCAGTCAATATAAAACAGTGCCATATCTGTAAGGACCTTTCCGCCCGCACATACAATATGAGCTCCCGCCTCATAATTCCAGCTCTTTTCCGGATTATACCCTACTATATCGTCCACATCATATTTCATTCCGAGCCCCATCGACCCCATAACCCGCTGCTGCAATACATCGCTGAACATCTGGGTATTATAGCCGCCACTCTTATAGCCCTTACCAAAAGACAGATACACATTACTACGCGAATGCATGGGCAAATCATAACTCACGGTAACCTTGGGGAGAACCTCAACAAATGATTTATGCATATTACCGCGGTCGTCTATATCTATCGGTTCATGCGAAAACACCTTGGCATTTTCCGGGTCAGTCATATCATAAACCGTATATCTGGAATTAGCACTGCTATGATAACGCAGCGCCACATGCTCGTAATCCAATCTCACTCCTGCTGAAAAATTCCATTTCCCTACCTTGAACTCACTTTCATGATACACAGCTATACCCCATGTTGGCATAGTAAAACTGCTGCCGAGCAGAAATTCATCGCTGTCCCATTTAATCGGGTAGTCCGGATTTATTTCGTTGCGCTTACCTTCGATAAGCCGACCTATACCATAGTCCTTAAAGAGCACCGGTGCATTCATCTTTGCCCTTTTGAAGAAACCGAAAGCCCCTCCGAGCCAGCGATAATGGGAGCCTGCACTACCCCGTGCTATGAAATCCTGAGTAATCGCCCACTCTTTCCTTTTCTGCTCCAAGGTAAAATAATCAAGCGGCAGAAAATCCTGGTCAAGGGTCATATTATCATCTATATACTGCACGCTAGTAATACTTGACAGGCTCCAGCCGTTTCCACGATATTTCACCGTGAGTCCGTCCGCAAAACTGTTTCGCCGGTAGAAGCAGGTATCATTATAGTTGATCTCTCCGGTATTCTCGTACGCATAAGGATAGCCGCCCGACCTTGAGAGCGTAAACCACGCAGCATTCTCAACACTCATTCTTGAGCTCGGTTTCCAGTCTGTTTTCCAGCGCACACTGCCACCTTTGTCGCGATCCGCATAGCGTTCGTTATATATATTCCGCCTTATACCGCCGAAATAATGGAAATCTCCCGTAAGTGACATACCTAACTCCGGAGAAAATGCCGCATAGTGCGACACTGCCGCTCTATACAGATTCCCGCGCCCCGCCTCGGCGAGCACTCTGGTACCCTGATAGCTAAGAGGAGAAATAGTGTAGATATTTATGAGACCTCCCATCGTATTGCGACCGTACAGAGTGCTCTGTGCTCCACGGACAATCTCCATCCGGGCTATATCGGGAATATCAAAATCATAATTATCCTTGTTTAGAAAAGGCACATTGTCGATATTAAGCCCTACAACAGGCTGATCGATCCTGGCGCCTATACCGCGAACATAGATGCTCGATGTCATGCGTGAGCCATATTGCGGCATATACACGTTCGGTGCGAGCTCACTTGCTCCGCGGACATTCACTATATTGAGCCTCTCTATCTGCGCCCGGTTCACAACCGTGCCGGCTACCGGGTGAAGAGTGAGGTCTGCCGCCTGTTTGATTGCGGTCACAGTCACCTCACCTATCGCCTTTTCAAGACGTTGCAGGGTGTCACCGGGTTCAGAAGCCGACACACACAGCCATGCGAATGCACATCCCGCTAAAAATGCGATAGTTCTCTTTGATTGCACCGAGGATATATAATTAAGGTGTACTCCTCACCTGTTGCCGTTGAGCATGGATGGGATTGAAATTCCTGCAAAGATAAGCCTTATATATGACATTTTCGCCCACTATCCCCTATTTTTCCCTATTTTTCACTATATTTGCGGGCTGAAAACTTAAACAATACACTCATGGCACAGCAAGAAGACGTGTTCAAAAAAATAGTTTCACATGCCAAAGAATATGGCTTTGTGTTCCAGTCAAGCGAAATATACGACGGACTCGCCGCGGTTTATGACTACGGTCAGAACGGCGTGGAGATGAAAAACAACATTAAGCGCTACTGGTGGGATGCAATGACTCTACTGCATGAAAATATCGTAGGTATCGATTCCGCAATTTTTATGCACCCGACCATATGGAAAGCATCAGGACACGTTGACGCGTTCAATGATCCCCTCATCGACAACCGTGATTCCAAGAAAAGATATCGCGCCGATGTGCTCATTGAAGAAGACCTTGCCAAGATTGACGACAAGATCGAGAAAGAAGTGGCAAAAGCAAAAAAGCGCTTCGGTGAATCTTTTGATGAAGCTATGTTCCGCCAGACCAATCCCAGAGTGCTCGACTACACCAGGCAGCGCGAGGAGCTTCATGAACGTTTCGCCAAAGCTATGAACGACAATAATCTTGACGAGCTCCGCCAGATTATCATCGACCGTGAGATTGTATGCCCGGTTTCAGGCACAAAAAACTGGACTGAAGTGCGCCAGTTCAACCTCATGTTCCGCACGGAAATGGGTAGCACCGCCGATGGAGCAATGACTGTTTACCTCCGCCCGGAAACAGCTCAAGGCATCTTTGTCAACTACCTTAATGTGCAGAAAACCGGTCGTATGCGCCTCCCCTTCGGCATCGCTCAGATCGGAAAGGCATTCCGCAACGAGATTGTAGCGCGTCAGTTCATCTTCCGCATGAGAGAGTTCGAGCAGATGGAAATGCAATTCTTCGTGCGTCCCGGTCAGGAACTCGAATGGTTTGAATACTGGAAGCAGTGGCGTCTGCGCTGGCACAAGGCCCTCGGACTCGGCGACAGCAAATACCGCTTCCATGATCACGACAAACTCGCTCACTACGCCAACGCCGCCACCGACATCGAGTTTGAAATGCCTTTTGGATTCAAAGAAGTGGAAGG
>CAMWUZ010000063.1 GCA_947177595.1 uncultured Porphyromonadaceae bacterium
CCATCTGCCTACGCTTGGAGCTGAATCAATTGCTTTGGGAGCATTCGCCACCGCCGGTAGCATTATTGCGGTATCACTGATCCGGCGCTATATCAAAAGACCATGAAAGGCAGTTTAATCACGATAGGCTGCTTCATAGCAGGATGCATAGCGGGCATCACCTTTGGGGCTGAAGGAGGGTTGGTGAATAAAATCTCTCTCTGGCTGCTATATCTTCTCATGCTTCAGGCGGGTATGAGCATTGGTTCTAATCCGCAGCTACCGGAAATGATGAAAAATCTGTCACCCCGCATTTTGCTACTACCGGTAGCCATAGTAATCGGGGCAATCGTGTTCTCGGCTATAGCCGGACTGCTTTTCGCTCCATTATTCGGCAGAGGTCTCACCCAGTATATGTCGATAGGTAGCGCCTGCGGATATTATTCGCTCGCCTCGCTGCTCATAGGTAATCTTATGGAGCCTACACTCGGCGTGACCGTCGCAGCGGAGATAGCCACTGTAGCACTCCTCGCCAATATCTTCCGCGAACTTTTTGCACTCGTAGCCGCTCCGTGGATTGTCAGATGGCTATCGCCTGAGGCTGAGATTGCCGCAGCAGGCGTTACGGCGGTGGACGTTTGTCTGCCCGCAATCAAGAAATGGTGCGGACTTGACTATCTGCCCGCCGCAATAGTGTGTGGAGTGTTGATAGATATTGCCACCCCTTTCATCATAACTTTCTTTTGCTCACTCAATTAGCTTTTATCAGAAATTTTTAACCTGATTTTTCATAAAAATATTTGGTGGATTGGTATAATTATATCTACATTTGCAGTGTACTATTATACTAATACACTATGATTGAAGTACAGAATATTTCATTTGCTTATAAAAAGAGAACTCCGGTGCTAAAGGATTTTTCCCTAAGTATAGCGCCGGGAGGGATTTACGGACTTCTCGGCAGAAACGGTGCCGGGAAATCGACATTGCTATATCTGATTGCCGGGTTGCTGAAACCGGATGACGGCAAAGTGCTTTTCAACGGGGTTGATACCAGATTGCGGAAACCGTCATCAGTCAGCGATATTTTCATTGTACCGGAAGAATTTGACCTGCCTTCCATATCATTGAAAAAGTACCTTAGCCTCAACTCGCGCTTTTACCCCAATTTCAGTGAAGAGGATCTGCACAGACATCTCGACACATTCGAGCTGACACCGGATCTGAATCTCGGTGCACTATCCATGGGGCAGAAAAAGAAAGCGTTCATGTGTTTCGCTCTTGCCTGCAATACTCCCCTCCTGCTCCTTGACGAGCCGACAAACGGGCTTGATATTCCCGGTAAGAGCCGTTTCAGAAAATTCATCGTGTCATCAATGAATGACGAACGCACCATCCTCATTTCTACACATCAGGTCAGAGATATTGACCGTATTCTTGATTATATAATCATTACCGAGACAAACAGAGTGCTCTTTGACCAGCCTGTTTCAAAAATTCTTTCACGATTGAAATTTATGACTACCGACAAGCAGCAGCTTATAGAAGACGCGCTTTACTCTCAGCCATCTGTCGGAGGTGCAAACATCATTCTACCCAATACCGATGATATTGACACGGAACTCAATCTTGAATCGCTTTTTGAATTTGCGCTCGTAAATCCGCAGGCGCTAATAGATGCTTTTACTAACAACATTAACGCCTAAACATTATGATAGACAACAGATTCCGCATATCGCGCACATTTGACCTGTTCAGGCTGTATATTATTGAAAACCGCAAGTTTCTGCTTATCTGTGCAGCGGCTATAGTCGGTATTCTGATATGTGTTGCCATTTCAATAGCCTCAGACGTAAGTTACAAGCGGGCATACTCCATGTATCGTCCCGATCTTGATCCGGCAATACCTTATCTCGTACCAACCTACATTATTATCGGTTATATATTTGCCGCACTTGGTGCTTCATTTATGTTTTCAGAGCTCAAATCCAAGCAAGGCAGAATCAGAACACTTATGGTTCCGGCTAATTCATCTGAAAAATTGATTTCAAGAATGCTGGTTTATGTGGTGCTCTATACTGTATTTTATGTTTTAGCTATTTGCATAGCTGAATTTTTCAGAGATATTTACCTGATGGCTAAAATGACTGTTGCACCAGTAACCCCGCTTTACACCATATTCGGTAACGAGGCTGCTATCAACTTCTTGACTACTGATAAGTATCCGATTCTTCTACCCTGCATATTGTTTGTAGGAGTGTTTGCAATCCAGTCATTCTTTGTACTGGGAAGCACCCTCTGGTACAAGTACTCCTCAGTCAAGACATTCGCCCTGTTTTTCGCCCTGTTTTTCTTCTACACCATTTCAGTTTTCATGCTCGGCTCCTCACTGTCTGAGGGTAAAACTTATAATAACTTAGACCACTTCATGAGCAATTACTTCGGATATGTATTCCTATGTTTTGAAATAATTGTGTGCCTGTTTAACTGGTGTATGGCGTGGTGGAGACTGCGGGAAACCGATGTAATAACAACCAAACGTTAAGCGTATATGATATTTAATGACAACAAAGCCATATATCTCCAGCTTGCCGAGCGGCTTATGGACTCTATCATAGCGGGAAAATACGCTCCGGGGAGCCGAATTCCCTCAGTGAGAGAGTATGCGGCTGAGGTAGAAGTCAATCCAAATACCGTTGTACGCTCATACGAGTATCTTGAACAAAAAGGTGTTGTATATAATAAGCGTGGTCTCGGATTCTTCGTCGCCGACAATGCACCGGAATTGATTCTGTCGATGCGCAGAGCCATATTCTATGCCGAAGAGCTTCCTTACTTTTTTGAACGTATAGAATCCTTCGGCTGGACACCGGCAGAACTCGCTTCCGAATATGAACAATTTTGCAAGAACAATAAACTCCCGAAATAATGAAAAAATCTACTATAGTTCTTATCGCCACCGCTGTGGCTGTGTGGATTGTGACTCTGGTCACAGTGGCTCTAATAGCATCCGGAGGACAGAAGTTCAAGGTTAATAAGGATATTGTTATCTCCACAGACTCCGAAAGAGTTACAAAAGTCATTAAACCGTTTTCTGCCTTGACTCTATCTTCAAATCAAGTATATTCCAATTCAGCAATCAGCATTGTGCAGTGTGACTCTGTCAGCACTCCGCAGCTAACATATCCTGCTGAACTTGCAGAATATATATCATATTCTGAGATAAATGATACACTTATGGTTTCATTTCAATGCAATTCTGACGATGACACTTATAATGAGATAATTCTTCAGGGAGAATCACCGCTCACTATAACTACCCCTGTCACACCCGAATACATTCAAGGAACAAGTTTTAGAAAGATTGCTTTTTCAGGAACAAAGGCAAGTAAATTAAATTTGTCAAATTTCTACACGATTCGGCTAAATTCAACATTAATCGACACGTTGTATATCAAAGATACCGATTCCTGGAAATATTCTCTGAATATCAATGATTCGAATATCGGTTATCTTAAAATAGGCTCAAAAAGGAAGGATAGCGTGGAAATCTCAGTTAATCAGGACAGTGCGGCAACGTCTTGCATCAAACATCTTGATTTTGACGGACAAATCAATAGAAAGCATGAGATAACACTTAACAGAATAACTGTCGATAATCTCAGTTACAGAGGTGACAATATTATGATAAATATCACTAATAAAGCAAAAATTGGAAATGTATATTCAGATGAAAAATAAAATAGCCGCGACATCATCTGTAGCATTGCTGGGCTGGATATGCTTGATAGTTATTTCTGTCAGCAGCATCATAAAAGGTTTCAGTTATTGGAAGTTTTCTTCTGTCGGTTCCGGCATAAGCAGCCCAATTGCAGATTGTCTTCATAATATTTCCTCTTTAGCAGAGAATATAACCGGCTTTGTGTTGGATTTTACAGATGCTATTTTCAATTTTCTGTACTACGATTATTGTGATTTTGTGCTTGGACTTTTTTAATTTTACCTTGAAATCAACTTACAAGAAAAAAATGAATGATCAGATGAAAAAATGCCCTTATTGTGGTGAGGAAATCCGTCAGGAAGCGATACGCTGCCGCTATTGCCATGCCGATCTTGTTACTCCTCCCAATACCCCCGGTTTCAATCAGCCCAATCAGTCACCTCCACCATATTATAACGCATGGGCTGCGAATGACGCCTTTGCAGAAGGGCCTAATGGCAAGAGCAGAGGCATCGCAGCGCTCCTTGCCATACTATTGGGAGGACTCGGTATTCACTATTTCTACCTCGGCAAAACTACCGGAGGAATCGTATTTCTCCTTATCTCATTGTTCACTTGCGGTACTGTAGCATCAATCCTCGGTCTGATTCAAGGCATCATGATGCTGTGCATGAACAATGAGGAATTCGAGCGCCGATACATCACCACCACCTCCTCTATTCCCTTCTGACATATATACACCTCACATCACATATATCCTCCTGCATGACACGTCATGTCGGGAGGATTTCTATTTATATCCGGCACTTAGCGTACGTTGCATATCGGATTAACTGATAATAATGCATTGATTGCAGTATGGGCAATTTCCCGCAAAACATCGCGTTGTTGTGGATTTAAGGGGAAAATCTTAACTTTGTCGTAATTTAAAAATCAGGATATGAAATTTGAAGAGCTTGATCTGAATTATGATGTGCTTGACGCTCTGGATGCAATGAATTTTTCGGAATGTACCCCTATCCAGGAGCAGGCTATACCGGTTGCTCTCGAAGGGCGCGATCTTTTAGCGGTAGCACAGACCGGAACAGGCAAAACAGCAGCATATCTCCTGCCAGTCATCAGTCAGTTGTCTGACTATGAGCATCCCGATGATGCGGTAAATTGCGTTGTTATGGCTCCTACACGTGAACTCGCGCAGCAGATTGACCGTCAGATGGAAGGGTTCTCATACTTCCTTCCAATCAGCAGTGTAGCTATATACGGCGGTACCGACGGCAAGGAATTCGGACGACAGCAGAGAGGTCTCAAAATGGGTGCTGATGTGGTTATAGCCACACCCGGTCGGCTTCTCGCGCATCTGAGCATGGGATATGTTGATCTCAGTAAGGTCTCGTATTTCATACTGGACGAAGCTGACAGAATGCTTGACATGGGTTTCTATGACGATATCATGCAGATTGTGCGCCAGCTCCCCGCCGACCGCCAGACACTCATGTTTTCGGCAACCATGCCTCCAAAGATTCAGCAGCTTGCCAACACCATTCTCCAGAATCCTACGGAGATAAAGATTGCCGTTTCACGACCCACCGATAAAATTGATCAGAGTGCTTTTGTGTGCTACGAGCCACAGAAAACAGAGATATTGAAGCATCTTTTCAAAACCGCCCACTCTAAAAGAGTCATTGTTTTTGCCTCATCCAAGCTGAAGGTCAAGGAGCTCAGTAGAGAGCTGCGCAAAGCTAAATGGAAAATCGGCGAAATGCACTCTGACCTTGAGCAAAAAGAGCGCGATGATGTGATGCTTGATTTCCGGGCTGGCAAAATCGATATTCTTGTAGCAACCGATATTGTGGCGCGTGGCATCGACATCGATGATATCTCGATGGTTGTGAACTACGATGTACCACATGAGCCTGAGGACTATGTTCACCGCATCGGCAGAACGGCACGTGCGGGCACAGATGGCAAAGCCGTGACATTTGTGAGCAAGGAAGATCAATGGAAATTCGGAATAATCGAAAAGTTCCTTGAATACGAGGTACGCAAAGACCTTGTACCCGAAGCTCTCGGCGAAGTTCCTGAATATAATCCCAACCGACGTTTCAGAAAACCCGGTAAAAAGAACTTCTCTCGCAAACCAAACCGCTGCAATCAGAACCGTAACCGTGCCCGGAAAGCGAACGATGCTAATGCAGAAAACGGCAAATCTAACAGACCGCGACGCTTCAACCGCAACAAAAAGCGATTCGGCGGCTCACCCGATCATGACAATAAAAACAAACAATCCAACATAAATCAATGAACAAAACTCTGATTTCAGCAGCGATAGCCATAGGCTCTATCGTCGCTTCAAACGCACCGGTTATGGCACAGACAGCTTCATCCAATCCATTTCTTGCCCCTTACGCAACACGGTTTGACATCCCACCGTTTGAAAAAATACAATATGCCCACTATCTCCCTGCTATCAAGCAAGGTATTGCCGAGAGAGAACTGGATGTCAAGGCAATAGTGAACAATCCGCAGGAGCCGACCTTTGCAAATACCGTTCTCGCCCTTGAGCAGAGCGGAAAACTGCTCAACAGAGTCATGGGCGTATTTTCAAATCTCGATGAAACCAACTCTTCGCCTGAGATGGTGGAGATCAGCGAAATCGCATATCCCCTCATCTCAAAGAGTTCTGACGAGGTGATGATGAATCCGGCACTTTTCGCAAGAGTGAAAAAGGTGTATGAAAACCGCAACAATTCCGGACTCAAACCCAATGAAATCCGTGCGGTGGAAGAACTTTACACAGAGTTCACCCGCTCAGGTGCTCTTCTCAACGATAACGATAAGGAGGAGCTGAAAAATATCAATACCGAGCTCACAGACCTCTATCTCCTTTATAATAAAAACTTGCTCAACGCAACCAATACTTATGAGATGCTCGTAACAGATGCCGCTCGTCTCGGTGGTATTCCTGCAAGCAATATTGCCGTAGCCGCAGAAGAGGCTGCTGCGCGTGGTAAGCAGGGATGGGTATTCACCTTGCAGGCTCCCAGCCGTCTTCCTCTCCTCCAGTATGCCGATGACCGTGGTCTGCGCGAGGAGATGTACAAGGCTTACACCTCTCTCGCATCATCCGGTGAATTCAATAATGCTCCCGTTATCAATAAGATTCTTAAAGCGCGCGCACGCAAAGCAGCCCTGCTCGGCTATAAGGACTATGCTTCATACATGACTGCCAATGTTATGGCTAAAAACGTGGAGAATGCTGAAAATCTTCTCATGAAGATATGGAAACCCGCTGTTGAAAAGGTTCACGAAGAGGTAGCGGAGATGCAGGCGCTCAGCAATAAGGAGGGCAATACTTTCAAGATTGCTCCGTGGGACTACTACTATTTCGCTGAGAAAGTGCGTCGCGACAAATATGCTCTCGATGAAGATGAAGTACGTCAGTATTTCGCTCTTGACAGCGTGAGAAAAGGCATTTTTACTATGGCTGAAAAACTCTACGGCGTAACCTTTACCGAGATGCCGGATGCACCCAAATATTTTGACGAAGTGAAAGTTTATGAAGTCAAGGATGCCGACGGCAATCACGTTGCTGTATTCATGACCGACTATTTCCCGAGAGCATCAAAGCGTCAGGGCGCGTGGATGAGCGAGTTTCAGGGAGCGTTCGTTGATCCTGACGGCACCTCCCAGCGTCCTATCGTTTACAATGTAGGCAACTTCTCTAAACCCGCGGGCGATACCCCTGCCCTCCTCACTCTCGATGAAGTGGAAACCATGTTCCATGAGTTCGGACACGGACTCCACGGAATGCTCACCAAGGCGGTGCTCCGCAGTCAGGCAGGCACAAACGTTGACCGTGATTTTGTTGAGCTCCCCTCCCAGATTCACGAGCACTGGGCACTTGAGCCCGAGTTGCTGCGCACTTACGCACGCCACTATCGCACCGGAGAGGTTATTCCTGACTCACTTATCAAGCGACTTCAGGCTGCATCTACCCACAATCAGGGCTTTAACTCAACCGAGCTTGCCGGTGCCGCTCTGCTTGACCTTAAATGGGGACAGCTAAACCCCACAGGCGATGTTGATGTGATGGCATTTGAAAAACAGGTTGCTGACGAACTCGGAATGCCCGAAGAAGTCCAGTTCCGCTACCGCAGTCCATATTTCCGTCACATTTTCGGCAGCGACGGCTACGCTTCAGGCTACTACACATATCTTTGGGCGGAGGTACTTGATACTGATGGATTCGAGCTATTCAAGGAAAAAGGAATATTCGATCCCGAAACCGCCGCTGCTTTCAAGAAGTATGTACTTGAGGCAGGCGGAAGCGAAGATCCAATGCAACTTTACATTAAATTCCGTGGCAGAGAGCCTCAGGTTGACGCACTTCTGCGCAATCGCGGTCTGCTACCCGCAGAACCGTCCAAGAAACTCAACACACCGGGAGGAAAATAAATCATGGCGGCTCCCGTCATACAGGTAGAAAACCTCACTAAAAGTTTCGGTGACAGGCTATTGTTCGGTGATCTCACTTTCGGAATTTCCGAAGGTGAGAAAATCGGACTTGTTGCGCGTAACGGCACAGGAAAAACCACTCTCCTTAAAATCCTTGCGGGAGTGGACACTCCGGACAACGGTAAAATTATTCCCCGCAATGGTTTAAAAATTGGATACCTTGAGCAGCTTCCCCAGTTTCCCGTGGGGGTAACAGTTCTAGAAGCGTGTCTGAGTTCGTCCTGTCCGGTGGTCGATGC